>JAGFXP010000031.1 GCA_017861315.1 Bacillota bacterium
GCCTTGAACTGGTCCTTTATTAGCCTTTTGAGTTTCTGCGCCTTGTTGTAGTACGCATCGTAATAGCCTGAGGACAGCACGTAGGTTCCGAGCATTATCCTTCTCTTGACCTCCGTTCCGAAAGCTTCGGTCCTGGATTTCTCCATGAGGTCGTAGACGCCGTCGAACTCGTCAGGCCTGTAGCCGTATCTTATTCCGTCGAACCTGGCGAGGTTTGAGCTTGCCTCCGCTGAGGATATCACGTAGTATGCGGAGAGTCCTTCCTCGGTTACAGGGAGCGACATCTCTGAAACCTCTGCGCCAAGCTTCCTGAAGGTCTCGATAGCGGATCTGAATGAAGCGGCTATTTCAGGGTCCAGTCCTGACTGGAAGAATTCCTTAGGCACGCCTATCTTCATTCCTTTTACGCCGTCTGCCAGGCTGTCCATGTAGCCGCTCTTGTATTCTCCCCTGAAGGAGGTGCTGTCAAGAGGGTCCATGCCCTGGATGACCTCGAGGGTCATTGCGCAGTCCTTCACGTCCTTGGAGAAAGGTCCTATCTGGTCGAGGGAGGATCCGAAGGCAACCAGGCCGAATCTTGAAACCAGCCCGTAAGTAGGCTTGAGCCCCACAAGTCCGCAGAATGCTGCAGGCTGCCTTATGGAGCCGCCTGTGTCCGAACCCAGGGATACCGGAGCCATTCCAGCTGCAACAGCAGCAGCTGACCCGCCCGATGATCCGCCGGGAACCCTTTCAAGGTCCCAGGGGTTCCTTGTGTTCTTGAACGCCGAGTTCTCGTTGGAGGAACCCATGGCGAACTCGTCCATGTTGGTCTTTCCGATTATTATGGCATCCTCCGCCTTGAGCTTCAGGACTACTGTCGCATCGTAAGGAGGCACGTAGTCGCCAAGCATCTTCGAGGCGCAGGTGGTCTTAATCCCGTCAGTGCTTATATTGTCCTTTATGGCTATAGGCACTCCCGCGAATTTTCCCAGGGGAGCTCCCGCTTTGACCTTTTCGTCCACAGCCTCTGCCTGAGCCATAGCGGATTCCTCACAGAGGGTCAGGAAGGCGTCGACCTTAGGCTCAACAGCCTTAATCCTCTTGAAAAGTGCATGAACCACTTCGGTTGCTGTAAAGCTTTTTTCTTCAATGCCTTTCTTGATTTCAAAGGCAGTCATTTTTTCTATATGCATAATTCCACCGCCTATTCTATTATCTTCGGTACCTGGATGTAGGTATCCGACATGGATTTTGTGTTCTGGAACAGCTTCTTCTTGTCCTCGAATACTGCCGTCTCGTCTTTTCTGGTGACACCCTGCTGGTTTTCGCTCTGGATGTCCAGCTTTATGCCGCTCAGGTCGAATTTGTCTATGGACTCGAAGTGGGAAAGTATTCCCTGGAATTCCTCGGCAAGCCTCTGCGTCTCAGCTTCAGTGAATCTCAGCTTTGACAGCTTGGCGATGTAGTTGACTTCTTCGATTGTTACTTTCATAATAATTTACCTCCCTGGATAATTATTTTTTAAGGTTCGATTCTGTTCATGTCTCTCGGATACAGGGTGGACTGCCTTATGTTCTCAAGATCCAGTATCTTCATTGTAAGCCTTTCAAGGCCGATTGCCAAGCCGCCGTGAGGTGGCATCCCGTATCTGAAGCTCTCGAGATAGAATCCGAAATCGTCAGGGTTCATGCCGAATTTCGTGATGTTTTCCCTGAGCATCTCGTAGTCGTGTATCCTCTGTCCGCCTGTTGTGATCTCAAGGCCTTTGTAGATGAGGTCGAAGCTCTTTGTAAGGGTCGGATCCTCTTCCGAAGGCATAGTGTACATTGGTCTCTTTGCCACAGGGTACCCTGTGAGGAATACGAAGTCGCTGTCGTATTTCTCCTTGACGTATTTTGACAGGAGCACTTCGCCTTCTGCGTCGATGTTTCCTGCAGGCGATTTCTTGCCGAATTTGTCGAGCAGCACTTCATGTGCGTAGCTCAGCGTCATCCTAGGGATCTTTGTTATCACAGGCAGCTCGATGCCGTACATCTCAAGCTCGTGGCTGCAGTTCCTTCTGAGCTGCTCGAAGAGGAACTTGAGGAAGCCTTCCTCCAGGTCCATGAGGTCTGTCTCGTCCTTTATGAAGCCCATCTCGATGTCAAGGCTCACGTACTCGTTCAGGTGTCTCCAGGTGTTGTGGAGCTCCGCTCTGTAAGCGTGGCCGATTTCGAAAACCCTTTCGAAGCCTGCGCCCACTGTCATCTGCTTGTAGAACTGAGGGCTCTGCGTGAGGAACGCCCTCTTTTCAAAGTAGTTGACTGTGAAGACCTCTGAGCCGCCCTCCGTGCTTGACGATATTATCTTCGGAGTGTGGATCTCCGAGAATCTGAGGCCTGTGAGGTATGTCCTGAAGGCGTCCGTTATCTCCTCCTGGACCTTGAATATTGCCCTTACCTTAGGCATCCTCAGGGTGATTGTCCTGTGGTCAAGCTGTGTTTCCAGCGCAGCCTTCATCTTTCCGCTGTTGATCTCGAAAGGAAGCTTGTCGTAGTATGCCTTTCCGAGTATGCTCATCTTTTCGACGGCTATCTCGAGTCCGCCCGGTGCCTTGGGGTTCTCAACTTTCTTTCCTTTAGCCTCTATGCTCATCTCGAGCCTTAGGTGCTCAGGCTTGCCCTCTGTGAATACCAGCTGGATTATTCCTGTCTTGTCCCTCAGGTGCACGAAAGTGATCTTTCCGAGGTCGTGGATCTTGTGGACCCAGCCTCTCACCAGTATTTCAGGTTCTGTATTGCTTGCTGCATCGCATACGTAGGTTCTCTGAATTTGCATTTGAATTTCCTCCTAAATCTTTCTTTTGTTCATTAATTGGTATAAAAAAACTCCGGCTCTATACCCTTGCCGGGTATAGGGACGAAGTGTAAATCCGTGGTGCCACCCTACTTGGCAGGTGCTTATGCATGCACATGCCCGCTTTTGCGTCCTGTACGGGGGACCTCCCTTGCATTCTCGAGGGCGTTTTTCAATACATACCGGATATCAGGCTCACACCGCCCCTGACTCGCTTGGACCAGACATTGCATCTACTCTTCCTGTCATCGAATATTAAGCTTTGATTATAAAGTTTTAAGGTAATAAAAAAACCGTTCCATTACAATATTGTGTAAAGGAACGGATATTAACCGCGGTACCATCCTAATTAGCTTGCGCTCTCTCAGTAAGCACGGATGAATCTCATCGATGCCCGGTCTCTTTATCGGGAGACAGCCGGTCAAGCCTACTCTTTGCATTTCGGTTGACATCTCGGAGGTGTTCTTCAATACAGGCACTTTACGGGGCTTGCACCGATCCCCGATCGCTAAGAAACTGCTTTGTATTTACTCTCCCCGTCATCGAGGTCTTATAATTCATATATTCATAAACAATGCTTATTATACATGCAGGAGGGAGAAAATGCAACAAAAAGTTGGGGACGGTTAACAACTTTTTTGAATTTCAAGATGAAAGTTGGGGACGGTTATCAAATGTTGCGCATGATTTGCTGCCGGGTGAGCTTGCGAATGTTCGATATTTTTTGAAAAATCAGATATAATGTAAGCAATGAATGGAGGTGTGTCTATATGGAGAAATCCCGCTGGGATTTGAAACGGATAATCATCAGCATAATAGCCGGAGGGCTTGCTTTTCTGCTTGCAGGCACCGCTGCGGGCATCGTTTTGCTGAAACAGGAAGGTCTCGTCGGATTCCCGGTCGAAGGGATTGTCGGAGGCCTGTTATTCGGATTCTTTATGAGGAGGCATTACAGCATAGGCAGGATTGTCATTGCGTCCACGCTTGCCATCGTTCTCGGGCTTTTCGGGGGAGCATTTATAGGGCTGCTGATTTTCGACGGATACGGCGTTCCTTCACTCTTATCAGGATTCATCACTGGTGCGGTCTTCAGCCTGGTGATGGGCTTCGGCAAGGCTTTCCTGAGGTTTTCGCTGATCTGCGCAGCCATGTTTTTCCTGGGTGACATGTGTTTGGATTACATCAACATGTGGAACGGACCTTTCTACAATTTTATAGCCGGCAGGCTTGGCGAGGACAACTACAAGGTGGCTGTCGTGGCTTTGACAGCCGTGTACCACGGGAAAGCAATAGGCTTGGGAACTGGGATCCACCTGGCTATGGATGACAAAAATGCCGAAGCAGCGGGAGGTGCCGCGCAATGAAGGTGCTTGTTCTGGGAGGTACCCGGTACTTCGGGGTGCATATGGTAAATTCTCTGCTGGACAGGGGGCACTCCGTGACAATCGCCACGAGGGGAAGGAGAAGAGACAGGTTCGGGGACAGGGTGGAGCGGCTCGTCATTGAGCGCACAGACCAGGAAAGCTTAAAATCATGCCTTGGAAAAAGGCGCTTCGATGCGGTCTGCGACAACCTTGCGTTCTGCCAGGATGACGTCAAAATCCTGCTGGACAACCTTGATTGCGGAAGGTACGTCATGACCTCATCAGCTGCGGTCTACAGCGAAATGCGGCCGGATCTGAAAGAGAGCGGCTTTGACCCGCTTTCATACCGTCTGCGCTGGGGAACAAGTATGGAATACGGCGAGGGGAAGCGGCAGGCTGAATGCAACCTTTTCCAGAGGTACCAGCAGTTCAATCCTGCTGCGGTGCGGTTGCCCTATGTAATCGGTGAGGACGACTACACAGGCCGGCTGTACTTCTATGTAGAAAACACCGTGAAGGGAGAACCCATGAACATAGACAATCTTGAGGAGAGGATAGCTTTCATAAGGTCTGACGAGGCTGGGGATTTCCTCGCATGGTCTGCCGGACAGCGCTTCACCGGGCCGGTCAACGCCGCCAGCAAAGGCACGATTTCCCTGAGGGAAGTCATAAACTATGTCGAGAAGAAGACGGGGAAGGAAGCTGTGTTTTCCAGGGCGGGTATGGATGGCCCTTTCAACGGCCAGAAATCCTTCAGCCTGGATGTCGCGCTTGCAGAAAGCCTCGGCTACCGCTTCACCTCCCTGGATGAGTGGGTCTGCGGACTTCTGGACAGATTCATCGAGAAATCAATTTCGGGATAAGGGATGCAGCGCACTTTACTGAATATGCCATTGTATTGTATAATCAAGACATAATATTTCTGAAAATTTCGACAAAGGAGGCTGGATTATGGAAACTACAGTACTGAGGACAAGAGGCAACGAGACGCTCTTGAAGATAACCGGGAAGTATGAGGCGGGCGGAAAGACCTACGACGGAGCACGCTACGAATGGTGGCGCGACAATGAGAAGATGGATCAGGGAATAACCAGCGAAGAAGTTAACGGTGAACTGTACATCTACTGCAAGAGCTTTTCCGGAATGACGGATGACCAGGCGATAGGTGCTTTTGAAGCAGGCGCCTATTGACCAGCTTTGAGGGGGGAGTTCACTATGAAAAACAATAAGAACTTGAAATGGCTGGGGTTTCTTGGTTTCCTGGGTTTCTTAGGCTTCAGGGGATTGACGAGTTACGGCAGCCCTGAGGATTTCATCTATTTCGTATGGTTTGTGTGGTTCTTGTATTTTTTCAGGAGGCCGTAACTTTGCTGCCGTTCATCGGAGGGGGGATGAGCTGTGAACAGAAACCAGAAACTCATATTCTCGATATTTCTGCCTGTTGCATTCCTTGAGCTCATAATGATCTATGCATTCAACAATTCGGACAATATAAGATACTTCGAGTTCGCTGTGACTATCATCATGCTTGCCATGGCGGCTGCCGTGAAAAAGGGCTTCAGGGAACAGAAGATACTGGTGCTGAGCTTCATGTTTTCTGCGGTCGGCGAATTTTTCCTGCTGATATACCCGATAATGAAGGAAGGAGCAACCGGAACAATGCAGGGGCTGGCGGCGTTTCTTCTGGCATACGCATTCATAATTCTTGCTCTCAACCGCAGCTTCCGGTGGTCGCTTTCCGACGGGCTGCTGCTGCTCCCGTTCATATGCGTAATAGGCGTGATGTTTGGAACCCTTCACCGGTATCTCGAGGGCACGATGCTCATAGCCGTGATAGTCTTCAGCGCGGCAATCTGCATAATGGGCTGGACAGCCGTCGCAACTCTCACAAGAGGCTATTTCGTGAAACGGGTGGCTGTCATGTCGGCATTGGCAGGCGTGATGATCTTTGCAAGCGACTTCGTTGCCGCTTACCAGATATTCTACCCTCCGCTGCATAGCAGTCCATCAATCCCGACAGAAATTTTTGTAAGGGCTACGTTCGTAGCAGCCTGGACGCTGCTGCTTGCGATAGTGTTTGACGGCAATATACTGGCAGGGGGGCACCCTAAAGCCTTGAAGAAATGATTGTTGAATATTCTGAACAAACATGGTATCTTATAAGGTGAAACAGAGACAACTTAAATTAACATTACCTTCACAGGATGTGACGATCATCTGATTTTATTTGGACGCTTTGATCAGATGGGAGCAAGTAGCGTAACCGGCCTAAAGTTGAAGTCTTTTTGTCGTTGCTGGAATCCTGTAAACCGCTTGGTGGACAGGATTTTTTGTTTTTAGAGGGAGAGGTGGTTGATGAACGCAGATAATATGGGAATCGAAGACAGTTATGCTGCATTATAATTCAAAGGGGGATAAGGATAATTATGAAAGATAAAACAATGAATACGAAACGCAGATACAGTGCAATGGTCGTGGCCGGAGTCATGGGGGCAACACTTTTAGGAGCGGGTGCAAAGGTTTATGCAAGTCCAGCATATATTGTCAGCCTGGATGTCAACCCGGGTGTAGAGCTGGAGGTAAACGTGTTCGACCGTGTGATCGGTGTAGAGACTAATGAAGACGCGGCAGCCGCACTCGAGGGAATCAATCTTGAGAACATGGATATCGGGGAGGCGATCTCCGAGACAGTAGCGTCCATCGCCGAAGCAGGATATTTAGATGGGGAAGGCGGTCAGATATACATAGCAGCCTCATCAGAAAATGATGAAGCGGCTGCCGAAGACCTGGCCGAGGAGCTTGAAGCTGCAGCTGAGGGCGCGTTGGAAGAGAACGATGTTGAAGCTGAAGTGACAGCCCAGGGCATCGGCTACCAGATGGTACAGGCGTCAAGAGAACTGGATTACTACATCACACCCGGAAAATACAACATCATAACCCGTGTTATGGGAGAAGGAGCGGTTAATGAAGAGCTGGCCGGCATGACTGTCAAAGACCTGATGGCAGTGATAAAAGAAACCCGCAAAGGTGCTAAGACTCCAGAAGAGACTGCAGTTGACGAACAGGCAGCGGACGTAACCGAGGAAACGGTCGAGGGCACGCAGCCAACAGTGAAAGCCGAGGCAAAGGCTGAAAAGGCAGTGCAAAAGTCTGAAAGCAAGGCTGTGAAGGCTGGGTCCGATGGGAAATCCAAGGTCGACGCTGCGAAAAAAGACGCACAGGAATAAAAACTCAAAAGCATGAAATTTTAAAGCCTGAGGGATTTTATGGACTTTAAAATTATTGCACAGTTGACAATTATTAGGCTTAAGGGTACGATTTAATGGTTGTGCATATTTTGAAATTAGGTTTTTAGAGGAGAAATGATGTGGTTTCAGAAATCTTCGTTAATGCTTGTATTCTAATAGCTTTTATCAGCCTGGCTCACCTGTTCTTCAAGGACATTGAAATTCCTTACGGGGACTCGCTGCAGGCAAAAGCAGTCATAGGCATCAGCAGCGGTTCCCTGGGAATCATCCTGATGCTCTACAGCGTAAAAGTCGGGCCGGACATCATAATAGATTTCAGGTATATTCCTGTTCTGCTGACTGCAATATACAGCGGCTGGTTCCCGACGATTCTCGCTTCGATACTGGTCGGGGGATTCCGGGTGCTCCATTTCGGCGTTTCAGAACCGTCGGTGATAGCGATGCTGAACATAATGCTGGCGGGAACCGGCTTCTGCTTCATCTCGAATAAAAAAATATCAAGGAAGAGCAAGTTCCTCTATTCCATGATGTATCTGCTGGCGGTGACTTCGGCGGCGCTGCTTATCGTCCTGAAATTTTCACTGCTGTTTTTCGAGATAACCGCCATGTTCTGCCTGACAAATATTGTTGTGGCGTGGGTGGCGTTCCAATATGCGGAATATCTCAGCGAATTCATCAGGCTGCACCATGCTCTGAAATATGACGCCGCCAAGGATTTCCTGACGGGGCTGAACAACGTTCGTCAATTTGATGCCTCTTTAAGGGATTTTTCCCGGCTTGCGTTAAAAAAAGGCAGGAGACTGTCGCTGCTTTTCATTGACATAGACTATTTCAAGAACATAAACGATACATACGGGCATATGGCCGGGGATTCGATGCTTCAGGGCATTGCCGGAATCCTCGCGGACAGCTTCAGCGGTCAAGGTATTGTCTCCAGAAACGGCGGAGAGGAATTTTCAGTGCTGCTCATGGACTGCTCATCCCGTCAAGCGTTGAAGCTTGCCGAGAGACTGATGAAGAATGTGGAGAACCATGAATTCGCGGCTTCAGAGAAGACAAGCCTTCATATTACGATATCGGTCGGGGTGTCGACCTACCCGGAAACCACGAAGAGCGTCAGCAGGCTGCTTGAAGATGCCGACAGTGCTTTGTATGAGGCAAAGAGAAACGGCAGGGGGAAGGTCGTTCTGTATGACAGCTCGGGATTTCCGCAAGAGATGGGCTCTTAGGCACCCGGTTTGCCTTCGGTTGGCGTTTCAGCTGTGGACAAATGGACGAGAAGGGATTAGAATATTATATGTTGAAATACAAAAAGTCCTATTGTCGTACATAATGATAAAACACTGGAGGTAAAGTATCGTGTTATTTATTGAATTACTGAAGGCTGCCCTTTTGGGAGTTGTCGAAGGAATTACCGAATGGCTGCCCATAAGCAGCACTGGACATATGATTCTGGTGGAGGAGTTTATCCAGCTGAGCGCATCAGCTGCATTCAAGGAGATGTTCTTCGTGGTTATCCAGCTGGGCGCTATCATGGCTGTCGTGCTCATCTATTTTCACAAGCTGAATCCGATTTCGCCGAGCAAAACAAAGCAGGAAAAGAAAGATACCATGAGCATATGGTACAAGGTAATCGTGGGAGTATTGCCGGCTGCCGTTTTGGGCTTCATATTCGACGACTGGCTAAACGACCATCTCTACAACTACATGACTGTGGCGGTTATGCTGATAGTATACGGGATCCTGTTCATCGTAATCGAAAAACGCAACAGGAATCACAGGCCCAGGATAAACGAATTCAGCGATCTGACGTACAGGACCGCATTCCTCATAGGGATGTTCCAGGTGCTTTCGCTTATCCCGGGGACGTCAAGATCAGGAGCAACAATACTCGGCGGAATTCTGCTAGGGTCATCGAGGTTCATAGCTGCAGAGTACTCGTTCTTCTTATCGATACCTATAATGTTCGGGGCGAGCCTTCTCAAGCTGGTTAAATTTGGTTTTGCTTTTACCGGCATGGAGATGGCGATCCTTGCAACGGGCATGATCGTGGCTTTTGTGGTATCCGTCATAGCCATAAAATTCCTGATGGGCTACATCAAGAACAACGATTTCCAGGCATTCGGATGGTACCGAATCGTTCTGGGAGTGCTGGTCATTGGCTACTTCATGCTCATAAAATAGTAAAAAAATGGTTGCCTGTCATATCGGATATTAGATTCGCAATAGCAAGAAACATTTGGGGGGTGCTGAGGCACTCCTTTTTTTGTTGCAATCCCGGCCACACAATTATATAATTGTATGCAAAACAAGATGAATGGATGATGACTATGCCTGTGAATTCTTTTGAAAACTATCCCATGAGCTGGAAGCCGAGGATGCCGGATGCCGACCAGACCCTATATCTTGCTATAGCGGAGCAGCTCGAGAAGGACATAGAGAGCGGGATACTCCTGCCAGGCACAAAGCTGCCGCCGCAGAGGGAGCTGGCCGATTATCTGGATATCAACGTCAGCACCATCTCGAGGGCTTTCAAGGTCTGCGAAAAGAAAGGCCTGCTCAGCGGAACCGTCGGCAGCGGCACCTTCGTGGCTTACGATGCATCGGCGAAACCATACCTCTCGCCGGAGTACGATGCACCGCGCCTCATCGAAATGGGATCGGTATTCCCCGAGGCTACGCCTCAGGAAGAGGCCAACACGCTGCTCAGGAAAATCCTTCTGGAAAAGGATTTCGGGAAGCTGTTCCAGTACGGCAGGCCGGAAGGGGTCCTGTGGCAGAAGGAGGCTGCAGTTAAGCTTATCAGCAAAGCGGGATACGATACCGCTGCAGAGATGCTGCTGCCCGCAAGCGGAGGCCAGAATGCCATAGCCGCGATACTGGCGGGGCTATTCAAGCCGGGGGACCGCATCGGAACAGACCCGATAACATATCCGGGCTTCAAAACCGCCGCAAAAATGCTGGGCGTACAGCTGGTGCCTGTCCGACAGGAGAACGGTGAAATCAGCGAAGAAGGGCTCATTTACGCAGTAAGGAATGAAAAGATAAAAGGCATATACATCATGCCTGATTACCAGAATCCGACAACTCACATGATGTCGGAGGAAGGCAGAAAGATGATCGCCAGGGTAGCGAGGGAGCATAACCTGATCGTGATAGAGGACGGGATCCACAGCCTGCTGAACGAGCATCCGCAGAAGGCTGTAGCAGCCTATGCGCCTGAGCAGACCTTGTATATAGCGAGCCTTTCGAAAACGGTCGCACCCGGACTGCGCCTTGCCTACATTGCGACACCGGAAAAGTACAGGAGCGCTCTGTCCGGCGCACTGTACAACATCAACCTTTCGTTGTCGCCTTTCCTGCTGGAGCTGGCGTCGAGGATGATGGCCTCGAAGGATGCCGAAAAGCTTATAGAAACTCACCGCCGGCTGACAAGAAAACGCAGCAGGATAATCAACAAATACCTAGGCGGATATTCGGTTCTAGGTTCCGATGAATGCATTTTCAGATGGCTCCTGCTGCCGGAGGGGTTCACCGGGGAACATTTCGAAAAACTTGCTCATGATGCGGGGGTCAGCGTGTACGCTGCTGAACGCTTTGCAGTTGGGAAGGCTAAGCCGCCAGCTGCGGTGAGGCTTGCGGTAGCTGCTCCGGACAGCGAGGAAGAGCTGGTGAAAGCTCTCAAGATACTTGGGAAAATACTATCAAGGACTGAGCTCTAGGATTATTAGAGCTCAGTCCTTGATTTTTACGTTATTGCCATCATATTGTACATCTTCATGATCCTGATATCCTCTTTTGAAATCTTCAGTTCGTCGATCAGTTCCTGGGTTTCGGCCAGCGGGGTTTTCGAAAAGAGCATTTTTGAGGCAACAGGCATGAAGGGGCGGAATGAAACGCTGGCCATGAGCCCCCACTTTTTATCCGCGTCCATAAAAGAAGCCAGAATATTGATCATTATTTTCTCAACCGGTGTAGCCTGGTTTATCAGTGTCATGGTTGTGAGGACGTCGTAATGTTCCGTATAGCCCCAGTAGGTATTCTCGCAGTCCTCGTAGTTTTTGTAGTTTTTCACATTCATGTAGAGCACGGTTTTAAACTTTGGCTGATCCGCCTGCGGAAAAATGTCTATGACGCATCTCATCAGGCTGTTGTTTCTTCCGTCATAGATATAGGAATAGAAGCGTGAGGAATTCTTGAAGAAGGCTGACGGCTCGCTGCTGCCAGAGTATATTTCAGCATAGGGTTCTATATACAGAAGCTGTTCCACGTGTATTTTCAGTGCGTCCGCGACAGCATAAAGAGTCACAAGGTCTATCGATATCTCCCCGGTCTCGTACTTAGAAACGGTGGCCTTGCTCTTCTGGATATGGTCCGCCAGATTCTGCACTGTCATTTTCCTTTTTTTTCTGAAATTCCTTATCTTTTTTCCGACCTCCTGGTTGATCTTTCCCATTTTCCAGCCCCCGGTTTCCTTAAATTATTTAATCCGTTGAATATACGCGAATTATCTCAATGTTTATATAAATGATAGCATGAAGTCCCGGTTATGTCTATTCTGATGAAACAATCAGCTTATATTGTTTCGTTTAGATATAATGAGCAGGGTTTGAAACTGCTCAAGGCTTGTGCAATAATATAATCATCAAGTCCAAAATTTGTCATAAAAAGAGAGGGAGATACAGATTATGAAGTACAATTTTGATGAGGTCATTGAACGAAAAGGCACGAACGCCATGAACACCGACGGCTTCAGGGAGTACATCTTCCATGCGCCTCCAACGATGAAATTCCCGTACGCGGATGACGAGTTTGTCCGCATGTGGGTGGCAGACATGGAGTTCGCAACACCGCCTGAGGTAATCGAGGCGATAAAGGACAGGGCAGACAAGCGGATCTTTGGCTATACCAAGGTGTTCGACCCTGAATACTACAAAGCCTTCTCAGGATGGACAGAGCGACGCTACGGCTGGACATTCCCCAAGGAACACCTGGTTACTTCGAACGGCATAATCCCTGCCCTATACGAGCTGCTGGAGTACAGCTGCAAACCTGATGAAAAGATATTGATCCTTACCCCTTCCTATGCATATTTCAAGTATGCAGCTGACTACAACAACATGGAGACTGTATGCTCAGATCTCATAGAAAAAGACGGCTATTACACAATAGATTTCGAGGACTTCGAAGAAAAGGCGAAAGATGAAAAAGTTACCCTGTGCATTTTCTGCAATCCGCACAACCCTTCAGGGAGGGTCTGGTCAGAAGAGGAGCTGAAAAGGTTCGGACAGATCTGCCTAGACAACGGCCTCCTGGTGATATCCGACGAGATACACTGCGACCTCCTTAGGACAGGTCTTAAGCACACGCCGCTGGCAAAGCTTTTCCCTGAAACAGACAGGATAGTCACGTGCATGGCTCCCAGCAAAACCTTCAACATGGCGGGACTCATGTTCTCGAATATAATCATCCCTGACGATGAGCTGAGGGCTAAATGGAAAGCGCGCCACTATGGTTTTGAAAACCCTCTCAGCATCGCTGCCGCGCAGGCAGCATATATTCACGGCGAAGAGTGGCTGAGACAGCTTAAAATCTACCTGGACGGCAACTTCGAATTCACAAAGCGGTACCTGGCGGAACACCTGCCAAAGGCGGTATACATGGTTCCCGAGGCGACCTACCTTGCCTGGGTGAATATCAACGCCTACGTATCGAAGGACCTCGACCTGCCCCTCTACTTCGCAAACAACGCCGGAGTCCTGCTGGAAGGCGGAAACATGTTCGTTGCGAACTCAGACGGATACATCAGGCTAAACCTTGCCTGCCCGAGGGCTATGCTTGAGGAAGGCCTGAAGAGGATCTGCGGCCTTCTGAACAAATAACAAAAAATGGTTGCCTGTCATATCGGATATTAGATTCCAAGGGAGCTGCATGCAGTGCGATTCTGCAGCGGCTCTCTTTTTTTCTGGACATATATGTATTGTTAAAAGGCCGGAAGGTAGTATAATAATATTAAGGGCAATGTTCAGAAAATTGCGAAGAATCATGGCCTTTATTAAAATATTGTCTGAAGGGATGTGTGAATATGATCAAGGGCAAGCAAACAATCTATATCGAAGCCCCTTTCGATGCGGTGTACGATTTCTGCAGGAATCCGAAGAACTGGACGAATACGCCGCTCGGAATAACAGATGCCGGTGACATATCCGGAAACGGCGACGCAGGTACCCGGGCCAGGTTCACTTACAGCATAGCCGGCAAGGAATTCGAGAGCCTGGTTAAAATCACCGAGACCAGCATTGACGAATTCGGCTTCGAGACGGAATACAAACTTTTTGCGGAATTTGAAGAGATGGAAATCCACGCTGTCCAGACAGAAAAAGGTACGGCTGAAGGCCCGGGCTGCGAATTCACGGTCAGGTATGAGTATACAATGCCGGACAACCTTTTTGAAAATCCTGAGGGTAAACACAAATTTGAAGAGCAGATGGAAACGGACACCATTCTGGCCCTGGCTAAACTGAAGAGCCTGTGCGAAGATCTTGCTCAAAATTCATAGAAGCGAGGGCCTGATATGGACAGCGAAAATAAAAACCAGATGGATCACAACAAACACATGGACCACAGCGGCATGGACCACAGCGGCATGGACCACAGCGGCATGGACCACAGCAAGATGGCGCATAAGCCTGCAGCCGCAGTGAAGGCACCAGCCGCCATTGATCACGCTGGCATGGACCACGAAGGCCATGCCGGCCACAGCGAACACGACCACCACGAAATGATGGTGGCCGACTTCAGGAAGAGATTCGTTGTTTCGCTGATAATGACGGTCCCGATACTCGTGCTGTCTCCCATGATCCAGATGTTTGCAGGCCTGGAATTCAGGTTTGCCGGCGATTCATACCTCCTGTTCGCCCTGTCGACTGCACTCTTCGTATACGGCGGGATACCCTTCCTGAAGGGTGCGGCGGATGAACTTAAGAAAAAGTCGCCGGGGATGATGACGCTTATTGCCCTGGCAATATCCGTGGCTTACATCTACAGCTCGCTGACGGTTTTCGTCCTGATGGGGATGGACTTCTTCTGGGAGCTGGCCACACTTATAGACATAATGCTGCTGGGGCACTGGATAGAGATGAAGTCTGTAATGGGAGCTTCCCGGTCTCTAGAGGAGCTGGTGAAGCTTATGCCCGAGACAGCCCACATGGTTATGGATAACGGCGAAACCATGGACATGCCTGTCAAGGCGCTGAAGGAAGGGGACACAGTCCTGGTCAAGCCTGGAGAGACAATCCCTACCGACGGACTGATACTTGAAGGCGCATCCTCTGTAAACGAATCGATGGTCACCGGCGAGTCTGTGCCTGCCGACAAGAAGGCCGGCGACGAGGTCATAGGAGGCTCCATCAACGGAGATGGCGCAATAAAATTCAAGGTGGATAAAACAGGCGGCGAGACATTCCTTTCACAGGTGATCAGGCTTGTGAAGGAGGCGCAGGAATCCAGATCGGAGACCCAGCGGCTGGCGGACACCGCCGCAAAATGGCTGTTCTACATCGCGGTGCTTTCGGGCGTCGCCACGTTTGCTGCATGGACCGCCCTGGGCAGGGACCTCAACTTCGCCATCGAGAGGGCGGTGACAGTAATAGTCATATGCTGTCCTCACGCTCTCGGCCTCGCAACTCCCCTGGTGACAGCGGTATCCACCAGCATAGGCGCCAAGAAGGGGCTGCTGATAAGGAACCGCGCAAATTTCGAGAATGCAAGGAAGCTGAATGCCGTAATCTTCGACAAGACGGGTACGCTGACCGAGGGCAGATTCGGAATAACCGACATCCGCGGGATGGGCGTTTCGAAGGAAGAACTTCTTGGGATCGCCTTTTCGGTGGAGGCGCAGTCGGAGCATCCGATAGCTAAGGGCATCGTGGAAGAAGGCAGGAGGCTGGGGCTTAAGCTCCGGGAGGTGAGCGGCTACCAGAACATCACCGGAACAGGACTTAAAGCGACAGTTGACGGGAAAGAGATAATGGTAGTCAGCCCGGGCTACGTCAAGGCTCGGGGGATCCAGTTCGATGAGGCCGATTACGAAGCGATGGCGGAGGCCGGAAAGACAGTTGTATTCATCCTGCAGGAGGGCAGGCTCATCGGGTATATCGCGCTGACAGACATCATAAAGGAGACTGCCGTTGAAGCGGTCCGGACGCTCAGGGAGATGGGGATAGAATCCTACATGCTCACCGGCGACAATCAGAGGGCTGCCGGCTATGTTAGCAGCAGGCTGAAGATTGAGAAGGTATTCGCCGAGGTCCTTCCTCAGGACAAGGCCCTGAAGGTTGAGGAGATAAAGAGAAGCGGCAGAATGGTGGCTATGGCGGGAGACGGAGTAAACGACGCTCCGGCCCTCGCCAAGGCAGACCTGGGGATCGCCATAGGAGCTGGAACTAATGTCGCAATAGAGACAGCGGACATAATCCTTGTAAGGAGCAATCCGCTGGATGTCGTCAGCATAATCAGGCTTTCGAAAGCCACCTACAGGAAGATGCTCCAGAACCTCCTGTGGGCGACAGGCTACAATGTCATAGCGCTGCCGCTGGCTGCCGGAGTCCTCTACAACCAGGGGATACTGATAAGCCCTGCAATGGGTGCAGTCCTCATGTCTCTGAGCACCATAATCGTAGCGCTGAACGCAAGGCTCCTGAAAATAGAATAAAAAAAGGAGGGCAATCCCTTCAGATTATCCTCCCAGCCTTGCTATTTCCTTCTGAAAAAGTAGATCAGCGTGGCCACTATGACTATGAAAAGCAGCGGGCCTCCGAATACGAACTTGAAGGCAAGCCCGATGAGAGAGAGTATCAGCCCTATCACCGCTGCCAGGATATAGAAAGGCAGCGCTACCATGAACACCACCATTGAACCGAAAAAGACGACAGCACCGAGAAGCAGAAAAACGATCAGCAAAAATTCACCCATAATAAACTCCTTCCGCATCACCAAGGATGCAATAAATGATAACTCTTAATAAAGTAAATAATACCACATAACCGGATAAATACAAATGCCGCATTTCCCTGTTTACTTTAATTATACTCTGATAACTCGAAATATCTACATATTTCAAGGTGTAGATAAATATTTTGTTTTTGTATGCTTAATAATTCATGAAAACTGCATTTCTGACCGAAGCTCGTGCCGGATAGCGGAAAGAAGGGATACGTATGAGGACTTTCGAAAAGTTGATCATTGTTGCCGCGTTAGCTGGAATAATTGTGCTTTCTGCTTTGCCTCCAAGTAATCCAGACACTCCGGATAATGGCCAGGCAACCTTCACATGGCCAAATGGGGCCGTATATGAGGGAGAATGGAGAAACGGCAGAATGGATGGTCAGGGGACATGCATATGGCCTGATGGCGATAAATATGTCGGAGGATGGAAGGATGACAAAATGGATGGTCAGGGAACATACACATGGTCTGGCGGCGGCAGCTATGTGGGAGGATGGAAGGATGACAAAAAGAATGGCCAGGGGATATTAATATGGGCTGATGGATCTAAATATGAAGGGGGATTCAAGGATGACTATGCCTCCGGACAAGGCACCTTCACAAAAGCCAATGGGGATAAATATGAAGGGGAATATAAGGATGGCGATCCAAACGGACAAGGAACCGAGACATTGGCAAATGGCGATAAGTATGTGGGAGAATGGAAGGATGGCAAAAGGAATGGCCAAGGGACATACACATATGCAAATGGTGAGGTTAAATACTCAGGGCAATGGGTTGACGGGGAACCTGCCAAATAGATGGTTTTTCCATAAACGCAGCGGCTGTCATTGTTCTGATATTGAAATCAATAGCTGCTCAATTCGCGATGGTTTGATATGAACAGAAGGAGTGATTAAAATGTCCAGCATTAATTTGTACCCTAATGGATTCCTGGTCAAAAGAATAGATAGTGAATATGCTGCAACGTTCGGTCAATACAAGGGAGTTGAGGGGGATTGTTTTCCAATAAATGAACACTTTTCACCCAAAAATGTCAGCCTGGAGGAATCGAAGTATTTATCGGATTTCCTTTCGAAGAACGTTATGCTCAATGATTTTGACAACTCATATGCAGATGTTTGTCCAAATATTTATTTTATAAAGAGATATATCAAGGCCTGCAAGGCTGAAGGTATAGGGGTGCAGGTGATTTATTGCAAGACGCAGAAAAAATTCCCTGAATGTGAAATCAACACAAGCAGCGATAGTTTTAGATTCCTTGGTTACGATCTTGCTTACCCGGGCGGCAGCTATTATTCTTGTGTGTTTAACGATTCCAAGTGGATATCGGAGATGGCCCGATTTCATTTAAATAAATACGGTTTATTTAACAGCGAATCGGAAATGCTGGAGTTCATCAGACTGAGAAATGAACTTGAAAAAGCTAATCCTCATTCAACTTCTGAGCCCGGTGAATTTATCATTTACCAGCTGTGGGAGTATAAAGATATTTGAGATGGAAGGTGGACAAATGAACTTTGATCCTATGTACAACCCATACAAAACACAAAGAAACGTTGTCTACGGCAGGCGGGGGATGGTGGCGGCCTCGATGCCCTGCGCAGCAGAGGCGGGCCTCGAGATGCTCAAAAAAGGCGGAAATGCGGTCGATGCGGCAATCGCTGCAGCGGCTGCGCTGACCGTATGCGAGCCAACCTCTAACGGCGTTGGAGGAGACGCCTTCGCTATAGTTTGGGCGAACGGCAAGCTCCACGGACTCAATTCAAGCGGAACCTCCCCGGCAGGAATTTCGATCGGCGAGCTGAAAAAAAGGGGCTTCAGCGGAATCCCGGAGTACGGATGGGAAACGGTCAACGTCCCCGGGATTCCGGCGGCCTGGGCCGCCCTCTCGGAGAAGTTCGGGAAGCTGCCCTTCGGGGAGCTGCTTGAGCCTGCAGCTCAGTACGCCGAAGGGGGATATCCGGTGCCGCCCGTGCTGAGCTTCTACTGGAACAAGGAGTACAGGACTATGAAGGCAGGCCTCGAAGGGGAAAAGTTCAAGCACTGGTTCGACGCCTTCGCCCCTGGGGGCAGGACGCCTGCCGCGGGTGAGATATTCAGGCTGAAGGAGCTCGCAGGTACGCTGAGGAGCATAGGGGAGACCAGGGCGGAATCCTTTTACCGTGGAGAGCTCGCTGACAGGATTGACGGCTTCTCCAGGAAAACGGGAGGCTACCTCAGGAAAGAGGACCTTGCAGCCTACAGGCCTGAATGGGTCGAGCCGATCAGCGTCAGCTACAGGGGCTTCGACGTCTTCGAGATGCCGCCCAACGGGCAGGGCATAACAGCGCTCATGGCGCTGAACATACTGAAGGGCTTCGAGCTATCCGGGTTAAGCGGGGCGGATATAGCCCACAGGCAGATAGAAGCCGTGAAGCTGGCGTTCCAGGCATCGCTGGAGCATGTGGCAGACACGGGCAGCATGAAGGTCAGGGTCGAGGATCTCCTTTCGGATGCCTTTGCAGAGGAAAACAGGAAGAGGATAGGCCGCGAGGCTTTCAGGCCAGTTCCGTCAAGCCACAGCGACGGAGGCACGGTTTATCTCGCGGCCGCAGACGACGAGGGCAACATGGTTTCCTACATACAGAGCAACTACATAGGCTTCGGATCGGGACTCGTGGTCCCGGGCACGGGTATCGCGCTTCACAGCAGGGCGAGGAATTTCTCCTTCGACAGGAACCACGTAAACGCGCTGGAGCCGAACAAGAGGCCTTACCATACGATAATCCCGGGATTCCTGATGAAGGGCGGCAAGCCGGTGGGTCCCTTCGGCATAATGGGCGGATTCATGCAGCCCCAGGCACATGTGCAGGTGCTTATGAACTGCATTGACTTCGGGCTGAATCCTCAGGCAGCCCTTGATGCGCCGAGGTGGATATGGATGCAGGACAGGGAGGTAAGGCTGGAGAAAAGCTTCGAGCAGTACCTGGCAGACAGGCTTGAAGAGAGGGGACACGATGTGAGCTTCGAGAAGGACGTCCTGCTCTTCGGCAGGGGACAGATAATCTGGAGGGATGAAAACGGAGTTCTTGCCGGCGGCACGGACTCGCGCACCGACGGGGCCATATACAGCTGGTGATTTTCTGGGACGGTTAACAAATAATTGCTTTTTTAAAGGCAAATTACTTGTTAACCGTCCCAAAGTTTTGCCCGAAAAAAGCAGCTCATTCCTTTCAGAACAAGCTGCTGATTTGAAACAATTTTTAACCGTTCCCGTTTAAACTATTCAGCCAGGAAGAATTCATCCTCGTCGCTGTATGGCATCTCTTTTTTGCCCAGGAGACTTATCAGCATGCCTGAGACCTTGCCTAAAGCAAAGGCGACGCATACCGTCACTACTATGCCTGAAAGCTGAACAAAAGGACGCCCCGTTATAAAGATGGCGACAATTCCGCCCAGTATGCCCGGCATGCCGTGGAGGTTGTTTATTCCGCAGGTATCCGTACCCTTGATAAGAGCCTCGAGCTTAGGAGCTATTATGCTGTAGCCGATGACGCTCAACGCACCTGCAGCAAGCCCTATTAGCAGGGCATAGCCAGGCGTTGTCATGTCGCAGGTGGAGCCTATTGCAACTCCTCCGGCAAGGGCTGCATTCGCGATGTCCTCAATCTCTATCTTTCCCCTTATCAGCTTCGAGAATAAATAGGTCGCAAAAGTGGCGCCGCACAGTGCGAATATTGTATTTATGGCTGTCAGGACAACCCTTTCAGGAGCGACAATTGCGCTTGTGAAGGAAGGCCAGAAAAGCCAGAGTATCATGCTGCCCAGAAGGCAGAACTGGTTTGTTGCAGGAGTGTTTTCGCAAGCCGGATCATCCTTGAATTTCGCGAGGGTGTTGGCCACAACGCCAAGCCCGAAATAGGCGCCGAAAGCATGTATCACGATAGAGCCGCCGGTATCAAGGAAGCCTTTAAAGAGTCCGCTCTCCAGGATCAGCCACTCGTTGAATATGTAAGCAGGAATGAACAGAAGCCCCATCGCCACATACTGATCCATTTTGAGCCTTCCGAGAGGAGCGCCTATCGCTATGAGCAGACTTGCCGCAGCAAATTCAGCGAAAAGAAGCGTGTCTATGTTTATTGTTGACATTGAAAATTCTTCGCCGCCAAAGCTTTTAATGACCATATACATCGGTATAGCTATGCTCACAACCAAAAAAGTGGCGGTTATGGAGCTGTAGCCGTGGTTTCGGACGAAAACCATCAGGAAGCCGAAACCGACCAGAAGCATGGCCAGAACGTGTATGGAACGTTCATATTTCAGCGTGTCGTAGATTGTGCTGAAATGGGAAAGGCTTGCCGCTGAATTTGAAGCCTCAGCATTGATGGCCGACATCCCTGCAGCCACATTGTGGTTGAATGATGGAATCAATACCAGTGCAGCAATAATGAAAATAGATAGAAATAATAATAGCACGTCTTTGTTGACCGGTGTTGATTGGACTTTTTTCGACTGTTTTTTTGCATGCTCAGTCATGTAATATCCCCCTCATAAGATTGTTATAAAACAAACAATCATTAATAAAATATTGGGCCTTTCCGGTCGAAGTGAGACAGAAATGGCACACAATTCCCATGATAACATCTAAACGTTTACATTGAAAGGGCTATTTTTTTGGAATACAATGTAAAAACGGGCAAAAAACATGCTTACAGCAAACTGGCTTGCATATCCTCAGGAATTGAAAATTGTTAAAAAATAATCAATAATTTGAGTGTTCAATCAAAACTTGTTAACCGTCCCCAAAAAACAGCAAAAAATAGGGGGATCCGGAGCTTTCGCTCCAGATCCCTACTTTAAGTTTATTAACTTGCTATGGGGGACAAGAAGCCTGTTAATGGGGTAAAAACAAGCTTCTTATGAGTTAAATTATACTACATGAACAGAAGTGTGCAAGTTGGCGAAGCTCCTTCAAAGGAGACTGCAGCCGTATACCTCTCCGGTCCTCAAAATATCTCGGATTTTCTGGCACAGCCGTCCACAGGTTTTCAGGAAAAGACAGACCCCCGTCGGCTGCGTATGCAGCCCCGGAGGTCTGTTAGAGTACCCTTTTCCAGATACTATTCGCTAATCTTGCTGATTATACCCTTGTAAATCTTGGCGGGGCTGATCTCGATATTGAACTCCCTCTCCATTTTCTTGAGGGTGGCTACTTCTTTCTCGGTCACGATGGATATGCAGGTGCCTTCCATGCCCTGCCTTCCTGTCCTTCCAGCCCTGTGGAGGTACTCTTTGTGGTCCTCGGGGATATCCAGGTTGAATATGAGGGACACTCCGGCGATGTCAAGTCCCCTCGCGGCAAGGTCCGAAGCGACCAGAAGCCTGTATTTCCCGCTCCTGAAGCCCTCCATGGCGTTCTTCCTGTCTTCCTTGGCGGCGGTTCCGAAGATGCTGTACGCGTTTATGTTGTGGAACTTGAGCTTCGAGGTTGTTATCTGGATGTCGTCTGACTTGTTTATGAATATGATGGCCTTTGACGGCTCGGTGGCTGCTATGAGCTTCCTCAGCATCTCCATCTTGTCCCTCTGCTCGCACTGCAGGTAAAGGTGCTCGATGTCGGGATTCACCATGTTCTCTTCCTTGATTTTGATGATCTCCGGGGTTTTCATCAGATCTTTGGCAACGCTGATCGCCTTCTCGCTCACAGTGGCAGAGAAAACCATGAGCTGCCTGTCCTTCATCGTCGTTTTTATGATGTCCTTCACGACCTTTATGTTCTTGTCGTTGAGGAGCTTGTCGCCTTCGTCCAGGACGATGGTCTTCACAGTCTGGGCGTTAATCTTCTTCATCTTTATAAGCTCGATGATCCTGCCGGCGGAGCCCACTATGATGTGAGGCTTTTCCCTCAGCTTCTCTATCTGCCTCTTTACGTTGACATCCCCGATGATGGCTGCGGAGGTGACGGGGATCCCGGATTTTTCCGAAAGGAGCCTGACCGTCATGTCAATCTGCATCGCAAGCTCATGCGTCGGTGCAAGGATGATGGCCTGCATCTCCCTCTTGTCTGAAGCTATCTTCATGAAGAGCGGGAGAAGGTAGGCGAGGGTCTTACCGCTGCCGGTCTGGGACTGGCCTATGACGTCCCTGTTGGCAATAGCCCAGGGGATTGCTTTCTGCTGAATTTCCGTAGGGTCTTTTATGCCCATCAATTTAAGGCCGTTCACCAGCTCTTCGCTGAGGCCGAGTTTATCGAATGTATTTTCCATATATACTCCTTCATTATTATTAATCTTCTATTAAGCTTATATAATTTTATACTCACCGGGGGACGATGTCAACAAGACGTGTCTTTTGTTTTGTTCTGGAAGCCGTTTTGTGGTAGAATAGGTATGTTAATTTAGAGGATTCAATATCGGATATATATAAAGGAGAGTTTTTATGGATTTTACACTGATCGCAACCGCCACCTTCGGCCTTGAGAAGGTAGTGGCAAACGAACTCAAGGACCTGGGATACGAAGACCTGCAGGTTGAAAACGGGAAGGTGACCTTCCAGGGCGACGAGATGGACATAGCCACCTGCAACATGTGGCTCAGGACTGCAGACAGGGTCCTGATAAAGCTTGCCGAATTCAAAGCCATGAGCTTCGAGGAGCTCTTCCAGGGAACGAAAGCCGTGGAATTCGGAGACCTGGTGCCTATAAACGGCTTCATGCACGTTACCGGAAAATCCATAAAATCGCAGCTCCACAGCGTCCCGGACGTACAGTCCATAGTGAAGAAGGCCGTCGTGGAGTCCATGAAGAGGAAGTACAAGAGGGACACCTTCCCGGAGGACGGGGCCGAGTACAAGATTGAGGTCGCGATCCTCAAGGACATCGTCACGCTGACCCTTGACACCACAGGACCGGGGCTTCACAAGAGGGGATACAGGGAATTCGCCGGCGGAGCCCCTATAAAGGAGACGCTGGCGGCAGCAATGGTCCTCATAAGCGGCTGGAATCCCGATATACCAGCCATAGAGGCAGCTATGATAGGCAGGAACATCGCGCCGGGCCTAAACAGGAGCTTCGTTTCCGAGCAGTTCGATTTCATAGAGCCCGAGCTCTGGGAGGACATAAGGACCCACGCAAGGAACTCCGTCAACAGCAAGGATTTCAGGATACTCTGCTCCGACCTGGACGGAAGGGTTATCAACAC
>JAGFXP010000093.1 GCA_017861315.1 Bacillota bacterium
GGATTCAACAATCTTCCAATTTTTTAATCATTTGGCAGACATGGCTTGTTTGAGTCTGCCCAGTATCCGCTGTTTCCTCTTCACCACCGAGTTGTAGGTCTGGCCGCTGGCGTCGGCATACTCCTTTATGCTGCCGTCCTTGAAGTAGAACCAGTCTATGAGGTCCCTGTCCTCGGCGGTCAGGGAGTCCAGGTGCTTCGCGAGGAGGGTTGCGGATTCTCTTCTGAGGTATTCCTCCTCGATGTCCTCGCCAGACGTCATGTGTTCGAGCGCGCTGCTGGACGGCTCGTAATTCCTGTCGGCAGCTTTCCTTATCAGGTGGTGATAGTTGTTTTTGACGGCGTTGACTGCATAGGCGGGAAAGCAGAACTCCCTGCCTGTGTCGTACTTGCTGAGAGCGGCCAGGAAGGAAAGCCTCCCTATCTGGATCAGGTCCTCAAGGTCATGGCCGTTTATGTAGAGCTTCCTTGCGGTGCTTATAATGAACGGAGTGAAGTCTTCCAGCAGCTGGAGCGATGCGCCGCTGTCACCGTCCTTCGATTTTTTCACCAGCTCCTCCATCAGCCTATGATCCATATTTACCCCCCCTTTTTAATGATGCATTATTCAATGCTGGTATTGCCTTAAATGGCATACGGTTACTAGGATGCACGGCTGAAGGAAAATGTGACCGCCGATTTGTTGACAATCAGGGATCAATCTGATATCCTGATTTTGTGAATATAAAGTATTCAAAGCTTCCGAGAGCATTCTTGGCTGCTTTGATGTGAAATGAAAAAATAGGACCTTGCGGAAAAGAGTCATCTGATCCTGAGAGGAATTAGGCATAAACCGCATTTTTGCGTTCTTTTTGTGAACCTAACTTTCCTTTCGGAAAGTTTTTTGTATTTTAGGGGGTAATATTATGAGCAAAAGAGTAGCTGTGCTGGGCATCGTCCTGGAAAGCGCAGAAGAGACGCAGGCAGACCTCAATGCAATTGTGGCGGACTTCAAGGGCATAGTGAAGGGGCGCATGGGGATACCCTTTGACGAGGAGGGGATATCGGTCATCTCCATAATCCTGTGCGGAACCCTGGACGAGATAAACAGCCTGACAGGCAAGATCGGAAACATAAGGGGCGTCACCGTGAAGACGTCCATATCCAAAAAAGAGATAGAATCATGCAGAAGCTAAAAGTGAGCTCTTCCTTCAATTCTGGTGGCCGGGCGGCTTTTTCTCGGCTCTCTCACATTTGCCGGGTCAATGGCTGCCGCCACGGGAATTGGTAAAAATATAATTTGTTAATAATTTGTAAATACGGAAAATACGGGTTGAAAATGCCTTGGGCAAGTGCTATGCTTGCATCAAGGATAGGAAATCAAATTGAATATTGTCCGGATGATAGCATCGTGAGATTGGCGCAGCAGGCGCCGGCCCAAGTCGCAATCGTGCAGATTCACACCTGCATGAGAAACGATCAGGCGAACATAACGCTGCAGGACGGGACTCTGAAGAGACTGCTTTGATGCAGAACCCAAGGTGCAAGGCGAGAGATCGCCGAATCATTCAGGTATACGAAACAGAGGATATGTGGAAGCTTTTTTAAGCTTTCCGCATATCCTCTTTTTATATTCTAAAAAAGAAAGAAGGTGGTTGAGGTTGGGTGGTAACAGTCACCGGACGCGGATGATTATGAAGAGGGGAGGTTGGAAAACATGAGCGTAATATACATGATAATTTTCAAACTGATGGGCAGAATCTGATCATTGAACTCATCTTATTATGAAATTAAATTTGCACAATTCCTTCAATTCCGGCAGCTGTGCAGTTTGCCTGGGAGGCGAAGCGTGAAGCTTCCTGTACGAGGTTGCAGGAACTGCAAACGCTATAAGAAAGCGGAGCAAGAGGCATCGCGCAGATGATTTTCTGACATTGTTAACAAATTGTAAAGTCGGAAAAAGGGGGTTGAAAGTGCAGGGCGCAGATGCTATACTTGCATCAGGAAGAAAAAAATGAATATGGTCTGGATGAAACCATCGTGAGAACGGCGCTATCAGGTGCCGGCCGAAGAAGCAATTACGCAGATTCACGTCTGCGTGAGAAACTATCAGGTAAAACAGCGATGGGGGACGGGACTCTGAAGATACTGCTTAAATGCAGAACCAAAGGTGAAAGGCGCAATGCGCCGAAGCTCTCAGGTAAAAGAAACAGGGGATATGTGGGTAAGGAAACCCGCATATCCTTTTTAATTTTCTGAAAATTTGCAGAAAAAACACACAACCCCCCCTTCCTGAAATTCCCGCTTCTGTGCATCTCAAAACCGGCGACTCTCACATTAGCCGAGTTTGAGATGCACCAGCCGGAATTGGCATATTCGAAAATATCTAGAGTGTAAACAAATTGTAAAGTCAATCAAACAGGGTTGAAAATGAAAGAATAATGTTGTATACTAGTATTAAAGATAAGAAAATTGAATATGGCCGGATGAAACCATCGTGAGAACGGCGCCTTATGGTGCCAGCCGAAGAAGCAATTATGCAGATCCACGTCTGCATGAGAAACTATCAGGTAAAACAGCGATGGGGGACGGGACTCTGAAAATCTGCTTAGATGCAGAACCAAAGGTGAAAGGCGCGAAACGCCGAAGCTCTCAGGTAAAAGAACAGGGGATATGTGGGTTGAGGAAACCTGCATATCCCTTTTAATTTTCAGAAAATTTATTTATGAAAGCGAGGTGGAAATGATGAGCATACTCTACATGGTAGTTTATATGTTTATGGGCAAAAACTAGTAACAGTTTAACATGATAAAATAATACAGTTGGCAATAATGAAATATTCGTTATTGAAACAACAAGCGGATGTTACGGAAACTTAACAAAACAGATGCTTGAAAAAAATAGTACAGTATGATATTATAATTGTGAAGTAAGAAAAATCAATAAGAACCGGATGAAAGTATCGCCAGATAACTTCTAGTACAGCAAGTGCTGAAGTTAGCCGAAGAGGAAATCATGCAGACCCCCTCTGTATGAGAAACTGACAGGCCCAGCAACGATACAGGACGGAACTCTGAAGATACTGCTTAAATGCAGAACCGAAGGTGCAAGGCTGTAACAGCCGAAACTCTCAGGTATAAGGAACAGAGGATATGCGGGATCACGGGATCTGCATATCCTCTTTAATATTCAGAAAATTTAATTCGAAAGCGAGGTGGAAAAGAATGAGCTTTATCTACATGGCAGTATATCACCTGTTCAAATAACAGCAAGGCATATGGGAAATATGGTATGAAAGGAGGTAAGGAGAATGAGCTTGATTTACATGGTAGTATATAAAATGTTCAAATAGGCAGCGAGCAGCTGATGAGAATGCAAAAATATAAAAACGAAGATGGAGGTGAAAAGAATGAGCTTGATTTACATGGCAGTTGTATTTATTAAAAACGAACTCAAATAAGGAGGTTGAAAGAAATGAGTCTCATATACATGGCAATATACTATATCAAGAACGAAATAAAGGGATAAATAATTTATGATTAATTACTCAGGAGATAATTAATGGCTAAAGCACAAGCAATTATTTACATTTTAAAATCCGTTAATCCCACTTAGAACCCCTGCAGGAATCAGAGTCCGCAGGGGTTTTATTTTTTTTGATATAGCGACAGGCATACATTGCATTGTTTCGCTTCATAGGGGATTGTTCGCATGAAGTGTTGTTGCTCATCAATCCGCCGACAGGGTGCCGTCGAACTGAACCCTGCTGAACTCTTGCGCCCTCAGCCTTCTACCGCTGCAGGAAAGCTTATCCATCATTTGAGCCGGCAGGCTGCAGCCTGCATTCATTATGATCCTGTACCAGTTAACATAGTGGCTGAGGTACTTGCTTGCCACTGACCTGAAACCTTTGAGGAATTTCAAAAAGCCCCTCGTCTGAGCTGCCGCTTTCTCCAGCGTGAAACCCTCCACGCGGTAGCTGGCGCTG
>JAGFXP010000062.1 GCA_017861315.1 Bacillota bacterium
TCCAGGTATTTCCTAAGAGGCATGATGCCGCTGGAGAGATTGGCGTTCGACTGAGGGCAGTGGGCAACCAAGACGTCCCTGTCTTTGACCATCGCTATCTCCTCGTCCGTATTGTGGATGCAGTGGGCCATGACGGTCCTGCCTTTGGGAAGAAGTCCGTAGTCGCTGTAGACGCTTGTGAAATCCCTGCTCTCGGGGTGGAGCTCCCTTACGAGCTGTATCTCGGACCTGTTCTCGTCCAGGTGGGACTGCACAGGTATCCCGAATTCGCTGCTTATTGCAGCGAGGCCCCTCATCAGCTCGGGGGTTGTGCATGGAACATACCTTGGGGTCAGCATGTATTTCACAAGTGGATTGTCGTCACCTGTTTCCATCATCCATTCGATGATCGACCTGGTCTCCCGGAGGCTGTCCTCGGTGGATTCCATGAGGCCGGGTATCGAGTTTCTGTCCATGTTCACCTTGCCTACATAGGCTCCCAGGCCGGATTCCCTGAGCAGCTCTATGAGCAGCATGGTGCTCCTGCTGTGGACAGTAGCGAAAACGCAGGCCCTGGTTGTCTCGCTGCGCTTGAGGTCCTCGACGAACATGCCGTAAGCCTCGCGGGCGAAGGCTGAATCGCTGAACCTCTCCTCTGCGGGGAAGGTGTACTTCATGAGCCACGGGAGAAGCTCCAGGCTGTATCCCAAGCCCCGGTTTATCCACTGCGGCGCATGGACATGCATGTCGCAGAGTCCTGGTATTATGAGGCCGTCCGTGTCGACTTCGAGCCCTATGCCCTCGTATTCCGCCGGCAGCTGCCCGTATACGCCCTTTACACGTCCGAAGAGAACTGCGATGTAGCCGTCTTCCAGGACTGTAAGTCTGTCCGGGCTTTCGGAATATATTATATTGCCCTTGTATAGTTTAAGCATATTTTAATCACTCCGTTCTGTGTGGTCGGTAGAAAATAGCTTTGCAATTCTATTTTAACAAAAATATCATCCCGGGCATATTCATTTCAATATTTAAGAATATTTAAAAAATTTAACCTTACGCTATTGTATAATAATTTACAATGATGTAAAATAATTATATCTCCGATAATAGCAAACCTGTCGAAAGGCAGGGGCGCAAAGCCACGGGTCTAAGGCTATAATGCTATGGCAGCCGGGTCGCCGAAGAGCACATATAATCGCTGCTAAGAATTTGCTGTACTGTGTGCTTTGGCATGCAGTATTTTTTGTTTAAACTGCCATGTAAAGAATAAATTGATTGAGGAGGATGCGGTCATGATGAACGAGGAAGTATTATCCACTGCTGATGATTTTTTAGCCCTACGGGAAAGGTTTGTTTCTGAATCGACGGGCGCCCAATTTAAAACACAGGTTGTCGGAGGATTCCGGCAGGATGAGGTGAAGGAATTCATAATCCAGATGAAGGAAGATTACAGGACGCTGGAGCAGAGAATGAAAGGCGAAATGAACGACCTCATCGCTTCCAAACTGAAAATGGAGCAGGAGCTGGAAGGTACAGCAGACCTGCAGAAAAAACTTGACAAGGCGCAAGCTGATCTGCATATCTACGTCAGCGAATGCAGGGAGAAGGATTCCGAGATTGAACTGCTTCAGAAGCAAATCTGCCAGATGTCGGATCAAAGGGACGAAATGAAAGAGCTCCTGTCCGAAGCGGGGCAGGAAATAAGCCGCCTGATGGACATATCAGAAGGGGTTGAAAAGGAGAACGACGTCTTCGAGGAGCTTGAGCAGAAGATAGAAATGCTACAGGAGAGCAAGCTTTGCCTCGAAAAGGTGATCGGGGAAAAAGACGCTGAAATGGAAGAGCTGCGCAGGATCGGCGAGGATGCCATCCGCGAGCTTAAGCAGGAAAAAGCCAGGGTTTTGAACGATGAAATAACCGGCTTCAAGGATGAGGTTGCAGGCATATACAAAAAAATAGAGACCATAGCAGAAGAACAGTTGAAGATAAACAGCGAGCTGCAGGAGAAGCTTGACCAGCAGGAGGAGATGAATAATGAGCTCCAGCGGCAGGTTAAGGAAGAGATCCTAAGGGCAGAAAAGGCGGAGGCTGATCAGGCAGCATACGTTAAATGCATTTGCGAGCTGAAGGAAAGTCTTTTCAGAGAGCGGGCGCACCTGGAGGCACAGCTGAGCCAGATTGCGGAAAGGCGCGATGACGTCGACGGACGACTGATGAGCCTTCAGAAAATCCTGTAATGTCAATTTAACGAATAAGCCCCCTTTAAGGCAGGCAGATTAGAATATAAATCTGTTTGCCGTAAAGGGGGTATTTTCATCTAATGGTGGTTGAGCGGCAGGATCTCTATCCAGTAGCCGTCCGGATCGCTTATGAAATAGATCCCCATTTCGCGGTTCTCGTAGCAGATGCAGCCCATCTCCTCGTGGTGCTTGTGGGCGGCGTTGAAATCGTCTGCACTCAAGGCCATGTGGAACTCGTTGTCACCGAGGTCGTAAGGCTCGGTCCTGTCCCTCAGCCAGGTAAGCTCCAGCTCGTGGCCGCTGCTGCCGTCGCTCATGAACACCAGTATGAAGCTGCCGCCGGGACCAAGTTTTCTGCGCTTTTCCCGGAATCCCAGCGCATCCTCGTAAAACTTAACGCTCTTGTCCAGATCCAGGACATTTATGTTGTTGTGAACGAAAGTGAATTTCATCAACTACCCCTTCTTTCAAAATGTATTTAGTGTTATTATATCATTGAACTAAATTTAGGAGAATGATCATGGGAAATATCGAGGTAAAGATAGAATATCTGTACAACAGCGGCTTCGCCGTTGAGACAAAAAACTACTTCCTGGTTTTCGATTACTGGAAGGAAGAAGAGGGCGGGGATATATCCTGCAGGTTCCCGGAGGGCAAAAAAGTTGTTGTTTTCGCAAGCCACAGCCACGGTGACCACTACAACCCCGTTGTGCTGCATTGGCGGGAGAAGCGCCCGGGCATAGAGTATGTGCTCAGCAGCGAGATAAGGCCGAGAGCCGAGGGCGAAGGCATCCACAGGATGTCCAGGTACAGGGAGCTGGAGATAGACGGTCTGTACGTGAAGACCTTCGGATCCACGGACATAGGTGTATCCTTCCTTGTGAAGGCCGACGGCTTAACCATATTCCACGCCGGAGACCTGAACTGGTGGGACTGGTACGACGAGACCGAGGATAACAACAGGGCCATGGAGGCGAAGTTCAAGAGGGAGATTGCCAGGATAAAGGGAGAAAAGATCGACATAGCATTCTTTCCTGTGGACCCGAGGCTCAGGGACAGCTACAGGCTGGGAGCTGATTACTTCATGGCCGAGATAGGGCCTGAATACCTTATACCCATGCATTACGGCGATAACACCTTCGTCAGGAATGAATTCCCGGATTCGGCCAGATTCGGCAGGTAAGAAAGGACGGTAGAAAAGATGAACATTCTAACAGTTGAGAATATATCTAAGAGTTTCAGCGAAAAGCCGCTGCTCAGCGGCATAAGCCTGGGCATAGACGACCAGGACAAGATCGGAGTCATCGGCATAAACGGCACGGGAAAATCGACGCTCCTCAAGCTCATAGCGGGGACAGAGGAACCGGACTCCGGCAGGATTGTCAGGGGGGGAAGCGTGAGGATCGAGTACCTGCCGCAGAACCCTGAATTCAATCCCGATTCGAAGGTAAGGGATTACATTCACGGCTTCGAGATAGAGGCTGTGTTAACGAAACTCGGAATAAATGATTTCGATGCAAAGCTCAGCAGCCTTTCCGGCGGGCAGCGTAAGAGGATAGCCCTTGCCCAGGCGCTGGTGAACCCTTCCGAGCTCCTCATACTGGACGAGCCGACTAACCATCTCGACAACGAGGCCATCGACTGGCTTGAGCAGTACCTCAAGAGGAGGAAGGGAGCCCTCCTCATGATAACGCACGACAGGTATTTCCTGGACAGGGTGGCTAACGAGATTGTGGAGATAGAAAACGGGACGCTCTTCACCTACAAGGGCAACTACAGCTATTTCCTCGAAAGAAAGCTGGAGAGGGAGGCTCTCGAGATAGCCTCCGAAAAGAAGCGCAGGAGCCTTTACCGCAACGAGCTGGCCTGGATGAGGCAGGGGGCTCAGGCGAGAAGCACAAAGCAGAAGGCGAGGATCGAGCGCTTCGAGAAGCTGGGTGAGCAGGCGGTGGACCTGACCAAGGAAAAGCTGGACATGAGCATGGGCAGCAGCAGGCTCGGAAGGAAGATCATCGAGCTGGACCATATAAGCAAATCCTTCGACGGGGCGAAATATATAGATGACTTCAGCTACATCGTGCTAAGGTCCGACAGGATAGGCGTCATAGGTCCCAACGGTGCCGGCAAATCCACGCTCATGAGTCTCATCAGCGGCGAAGTGAAGCCGGACAGCGGAAACATCGAGGTCGGGCCTACCGTCAGGATAGGCATCTTCTCCCAGGAGACAAGCCACATGCCCGAGGACGTGAGGGTTATAGAGTACATCAAGGAAGTGGCGCCGAGCAGCGCTTCGCAGATGCTGGAGAGGTTCCTCTTCCCGCCTGAAAAGCAGTGGACGCCCATATCTAAGCTTTCCGGAGGAGAGAAGCGAAGGCTGTATCTCCTGAGGGTCCTTTCTGAGGAGCCGAACATCCTGCTGCTGGACGAGCCGACAAATGACCTGGATATCGAGACCCTCACGGTGCTGGAGGATTACCTTGAGGATTTCGAGGGCGCGGTGATTGCCGTATCCCATGACAGGTACTTCCTTGACAGGATGGCGGACAGCATATTCGTATTCGAGGGCGGCGGAAGGATAGCAAGGCATACAGGCAACTATTTCGACTATATGAGCGAGATATCCCTTGTGAAGGCGCCTGAAAAATCGCTGGAAAAGGCTGCAGAGAAGAAGCCGGCGCAGGCTAAGGAAAAGCCGCTGAAGTTCTCCTACAAGGAGCAGAGGGAATTCGAAGGCATTGACGATGAAATCGCCGGCCTCGAGCAGCAGCTGGAGGACATGGAAGGCAAGATTGAAAATGCGGCAACGGATTTCGTCAAGCTGCAGAAGCTCGTGGAAGATAAGGAGGAGCTCGAGAAGCAGCTGGAATTCAAGATGGAGAGGTGGATCTACCTGAACGAGCTCAATGAGAAGATAAAGGCGGCAAAGGCTTAATTTCTGAAAAACATTTCGGTGTGCAGTACTGCTTCTCTGCTGCATGCAGGATTGTTCTAGTTAAGTGTTGTTTTCTATCCAACAACACTTAAAGCAAACATTCCCCTATGGCAGCGTGCACACACTGTGCCCCGAATTATTCTCGGCTTCAATGCTGCATGCGCTCAAATATTATTTATTTGAAACTGGCAGGTATTTCTGTATAATTATAGTAATATATCGGTAGGGATTCCGGGCTAACAGATTCTAAGGGGGAGCTAACAATGAAAAGAAGATTTCTTGCTATCCTGACGGTTTTCATTTCAACCGTTCTTATCGCAGGCTGTGCGAGCAGCACGATAACTGTCTCATCGAACGCACCTGTTATCAATTCATCAACCACATATCCTAACGGGGACAAATACGATGGCCAAACTAAGGGTGGCTTGAGGAACGGCCAGGGGACAATGGTTTTTGCTGACGGCGATAAATACGAAGGAGAGTGGAAGGACGACGCGGCTGAAGGCCGGGGAACCTATACCTTTTCCGAAGGCGACAAGTATGAAGGGGAATTCAGGGATGACCTTTTTGAAGGACAGGGAATTTTTTATTATACCAACGGTGACAAGTATGTCGGCCAATGGGCTAATGACCTGTTCAACGGCGATGGTGTATATACATATGCTAACGGCGACGAATATACAGGTGAATTCAAAAATAATCTTTTTGAGGGATGGGGAAAATTCACTTATGTAGATGGCGGTGTATATGAAGGAGAATGGGCGCGCGACCTGTATAACGGACTAGGAACATATACATACGCCGATGGGCAAAAGGAAACAGGTGAATGGAAAGACGGACAGCTGGTGGGAAACTAAAAGTTGGGAATCCAAAAAGGATTGAGCTGATACATTAAACCAATTAATGTAAGGAGGTGGCGGTATGTTATCCTATGAAGCTTTTTACAGCAAGTTTTGCAGTTATCTTGAAAAGGAGGACAAACAGGGGTGTGTCGAGTTTGTTCTTGATGCCGTGGGCAGAAAGGAGATCGGTGTTGCAGACCTCTATGAAAAAATACTTGCGCCTTCACTTAACAGCATGGTGATCAGGGAAGGCAAAGAGGAAATTTTCATATGGAATGAACATGTCAGGAGTTCCATAATAAGGACTATAATCGAGTGCTGCTATCCCTATATCCTGAGGGAGATAAGAGAAGCGGGACAAACCATGGGCAGGGGCAAGGTGCTTCTGGTATGCCCGCCCGAAGAATACCACGAGCTCGGTGCAAGGATGGGCTCGGACTTCTTCAACCTATGCGGCTACACCACTGTGTTCATAGGCAGCAACACGCCCGCTGAGGTTGTAGTAAGCGGACTTGCTGCGGAAAATCCGAAATATGTCGTGATAAGCGCCTCCAACTACTACAATCTTATTGCTGCAAAGAAAGTTGCCGATGCAGTGCATGCAGCGGACAAGAGCATCAAAATACTGGCAAGCGGATACGCTTTCCACCATGACAAAACTATAGGCAAGGAAATCGGAGCGATCGGAGTAGTGAATTCGATAGTTGACATAATGGCTCTGGAGGCGGATTTGTGATGGATATTTCTCTGAAAATCGCGATAAGGTTTTTGAAATCAAGCAAAGGCCAGACCCTCATAATTGCCTTAGGAATCGCAATAGGCGTATCGGTTCAGGTTTTCATAGGCTCATTGATACAGGGCCTTCAGAAAAGTCTGATCGATACCACCGTGGGCAATTCGTCCCACATAACAATCCTGTCGACAACGGATGACAAGCTCATAAAAGATTATGACTGGATCCTCAGCTATGCCGATTCAAAGGAAGGGATAACCAAAATCTCACCCGTGCTTGACCAGCCGGGCTTTATCAATCACGATAAAAAATCGGAATCGATACTGATAAGGGGAGTCTTGTTTGAGGAGGCTGACAAGATATACGACATAAAAAGCAGGCTTGTCGAGGGGGCTCTCCCCAAAAAAGACTTCGAGGTTGCCATAGGAACGGAGCTCCAGAAGGAGCTGGATGTCAAAGCGGGGGATAAAATCGTGGTGACAATTCCCAGCGGCTTGAGGCAGGAGTTCAGAGTTTCAGGAGTTTTCGACCTTAAAGTGCAGAGCATAAACAAGAACTGGTTCCTCACAACGCTGGGTTCTGCGCAGTCGCTTTTCGGAAAGGACGGCAAGATAACCTCCATCGAGATGCAGATTGACGGCTCCCAGGTTTTGATTGCGGACGAGATTTCACGATCATTGAACGGACTGAATGCGAAAGGAGACCTGAAGATCACAAACTGGAAGGAGCAGAATGAGCAGCTCCTTTCGGGACTGAACGGCCAGAGCGTTTCCAGCTATATGATCCAGGTCTTCGTAATCATATCTGTCGTTCTCGGAATAGCCAGCGTCCTTGCCATATCCGTAATGCAGAAGTCAAAGCAGATAGGCATTCTGAAGGCGATGGGCATAAAAAACTCCCAGGCAAGCAGGATATTCTTTTACCAGGGGCTCATACTGGGAGTGCTCGGCGGACTGATGGGGATCGTCTTAGGTTTCGCGCTGGCATATAGCTTCACGGTGTTTGCGAGGAACGCTGACGGGACGCCTATAGTCGCCCTCTCGATAGACCCGGCTTTCTTTGCGCTATCCTTCGTTATAGCCGTTGCAGCTTCTTCGCTGGCCGCTCTGATACCGGCAAGGAAGTCATCAAGGCTTGATCCGATAGAGGTGATCAAAAATGGATAAAATACTGGAATTAAAAAACATAAACAAGATATACGGCACCACAGTCAAAACCCAGGTCCTGTTCGATATCAACCTGAGTTTCAAAGAGCAGTCATTCAGCTCCATAATAGGACAGTCGGGAAGCGGAAAGTCTACACTCCTCAACATCATAGGTACGCTGGACAAGCCAACCTCCGGGGAAGTCTATATAGCGGGGAAGAGGACGGACGGGATGACAAACAACCAGCTTGCGGCACTGCGCAACGAGACCATAGGTTTCATATTCCAGTTCCATTACCTCCTACCGGAATTCACCGCCTTCGAAAATGTGCTGATGCCATATCTGATAAAATTCGGCAGGCCTTCCAGGGAGATCGTTGCAAGGGCGAATGAGCTTCTGGACCTCATAGGCCTCGAGAAGGTTAAGAACAACCTCTCCGTAAACATGTCGGGAGGCCAGCAGCAGAGGACCGCGATCGCCAGGTCCCTCATAATGAACCCGAAGCTGGTGCTTGCAGACGAGCCTACGGGAAACCTCGATTCCGAAACAACGGAGATAATCTACGATACGCTCAAGGATATAAACAAGCGGTTCAAGACTACCTTCATAGTAATAACCCATGACAGGAAGATAGCGGAAAAAACAGACAGGATTGTTGAAATAAAGGACGGAAGGATAAATCTGGATCTCACAAGGTGATGCATCTTTTATAAGGAAAGGCGCTGCGCGATTCTTGATCCGCACAGCGCCTTTCAACCGCATAAATATTGTGTTAAGCCTGCTGCTTGCCGCCTCCCAGGAATTGAATGTTCGATGCCCTGACATCCGTGACATAGCGCTTCTGTCCGTCATCCGCCGTGAAGCTGTTTGTCTTGATCTCCCCGGTCACGGCCACCTGCTTTCCCTTTGCCAGGTAAGGCAGTATGTTGTCTGCGCTGCTGGTCCAGTAGGAAACGGGGATGAAATCCACATCCCTTTCGCCGTCCTTCTTGGTATAGCTGCTGTTGACACCGATTGTGAATTTGACGACGCTCCTGGAGCCGTCCTTAACGTGGAATGCCTCGGCATCCCTGACCAGATTCCCTATAAGCGATACCTTGTTCAAAACCATACCTCCCAAAATGTATTCTATTAGCATTATGGGCGGTATTGAAAATTCTAAACAAAAAATTTAATCTTTTTACAGAAATATGCTATAATTGATACATTAAATGCAGGAGGTAGTGAACATATGTCAATATTGGTAACAGGGGGAGCGGGCTACATAGGAAGCCATACCTCGGTGGAGCTATTGAAAGCGGGCTACGACATCATCATTGCGGACAACTTTTCAAACAGCAAGCCTGAAGTTTTGAAGAGAATAACGGAATTAACCGATAGAAATTTCAAGTTTTATGAGGTCGATCTCCTCGACAGGGATGGCCTCGAGAAGGTATTCGCGGAGAACAGCATAGAAGCTGTCATCCATTTTGCGGGCCTGAAGGCGGTCGGCGAATCGGTGGCTATGCCGCTCAAGTACTACCACAACAACATCACGGGGACACTGGTGCTCTGTGAGCTGATGGAAAAATACAACGTAAAGAGCATGGTGTTCAGCTCTTCGGCGACAGTCTACGGAATGAACAACGTTTCTCCTCTGACGGAGGACTTGCCGCTGAGCACAACCAACCCTTACGGAAGCACAAAGCTCATGATAGAGAACATCCTCAAGGATGTCGAGTTTGCGGACCATTCATGGAGCGTGGCCCTGCTTAGGTACTTCAACCCTATCGGAGCCCATGAGAGCGGGAGGATCGGCGAAGACCCGAACGGCATACCTAACAACCTCATGCCTTACATCACACAGGTTGCAGTGGGCAAGAGGGAAAAGCTGAGCGTGTTCGGTTCCGACTACGACACCCATGACGGCACCGGGGTCAGAGATTATATACACGTGGTTGACCTGGCGAAAGGCCACCTCAAGGCCCTTGAGAAAATCATGGGATCAAAGGGTGTCAAGGTGTACAACCTGGGAACAGGAACTGGCTACAGCGTTCTCGATGTCGTGAAGGCTTTCGAGGAGGCCACAGGCAGAAATATTCCTTATACCCTGACAGAAAGAAGGCCCGGGGACATAGCGACCTGCTATGCAGATCCGTCCAAGGCCTTGAAGGAGCTCAACTGGAGAGCGGAAAAGAATCTTACTGACATGTGCAGGGATTCATGGCGCTGGCAGGAGTCCAATAAAAACGGGTATGACACAGAGGGCTAATCAAGCTCCCTGTAGTACCTCAATATTGTTTTGTCGAGTTCTCTGCTCTTGCGGAGAACTTTTTCCTTTTCTTCGGAAGTCAT
>JAGFXP010000063.1 GCA_017861315.1 Bacillota bacterium
CTTTGCCTCCTTCTCATGTATGTGCGGTGTCAAAGGCACTTCCGGATCTCCGAACGGTTTGATTTCCCCTACTCCCTTTGCCTCCTTCTCATGTATGTGTGGTGTCAAAGGCACTTCCGGATCTCCGAACGGTTTGATTTCCCCTACTCCCTTTGCCTCCTTCTCATGTATGTGTGGTGTTAGAGGTAATGGTTCAGCAATTTCTTCCTCTTTTCCCTCCATATTTGGTGTGGTTGGCTTGGTTTCTTCAGACATAATAACACCTCCCGGTTTTTATATACCAAATATTTATTCTGAATATTCGTATAATTCATTATACATTATATTAGAAAAAAAGGGAATATTTTTTCGGGTTGTTTTTTTTTCGTTCCCGTGAAATGAAAAAGAGCCGGCAATTTCTTGCAGGCTCTTCTTACTTTTGGCGGAGACGGTGGGATTCGAACCCACGGTACCAGTGAAGGTACAACTGATTTCGAGTCAGTCCCGTTATAACCACTTCGATACGTCTCCAAATGGCTACCAATACATTATACTAAATTTTTACGAGCAAATCAAATTTATTGCGCAGATCTCCGATAATTGTTATTATTTTCTTATATCGGAGGGATGAATATGAAACTTGAGTTTTACACGCTGTCCAGATACCTGTTCCTTAAAATCGAAAGGGAATATGCAAAAATTGTCGAGCAGTCCGGAGTTACGCTACCGCAGCTGAGGATCCTGTGGATACTCCGCGCCTTTCCCGGAGCCAACTCCAGCATGATTTCAAAGATCGGCTGCTGGACTCCGCCGACAGTTTCCAGAATGATCAAGATACTCCTTGAGAAGAGCCTCATCAGCAGGGATATCTCGTCCGGCAAGTCAAAGGGGATCCATCTCACTGAACACGGCCTGAAAATAATTGAGTCGAACAGGCAGCATCATGAAAGCTCCTTTCCGCTGCTATGGCTTTTGGGTGCTTCGGGACAAAAAGAACTTGACGACCTGATAGCTGTTTACAGGTATACCGCGCTGGAATCAGGCAATCGCTATATAATGGATTACATAGACAAAATAAACGAACTGTCCTTGAAGATAGACTACACAACTTTCCCGGAAGAAGAGCAGCCCAGGCTGAAGAGCCTTGTAGAATTGTACAACCTTCTCAGAGTCTTTGTCCTGTCGGTGGAGAATACTCACAGCCTGCTTCTGAAGAAACTTGACCTCACGTACCCCCAGATGAGGGCCCTTATAGTGATACGGTCCTTCCGCGGGCTGACCTCCTCGCAGCTTGCCGAGATAGCGCTCTGGTCCGCTTCCTCGGCCAACCTGGTAGTGAAGAACCTGCTGGCAAAGGACCTGATCTACAGAAACAAGGGTACCGTCAAGAACTCCCTTCACATGTACACCACCCGAAAGGCTGATGCTTTGCTGGATAAGGATTCGGAGGAAAATGAAAACAAAATCGGCACATTGAACCTTCTGGACAATGTGCCGACAGATAAGCTCAGAGAGCTCAATACGTTCCTTCACTTTCTAAACAAATCAGTCAAAAACGACATGGTCGTCGATTTTGTGGACAGGTGCCTATACCCTGTCAAGAAGCTTCAATAGCCCGTATATGATGGCCTGCGGAGAAGGCGGGCATCCCGGAATAGTCAGGTCAACAGGGATGATTTCATCCAGCCTGTTCACCACGCCGTAGCTGTCCTTGAAGATACCTCCGTCGTGAGAGCAGGCTCCTGCCGCTATGACAATCCTGGGTTCCGCCATGGCCTCGTATGACTTGATGAGGGCCTCCTTCATGTTTATGGTCACTGGACCTGTCACAACTATTCCATCAGCGTGCCTCGGGGATGCGGCGAACTCGATGCCGTACCTTGAGAGCGAGTAGTAGTTGTTTGACATTGCAGACAGCTCGAGCAGGCAGGCGTTGCAGGATCCTGTATCCACGGATCTCAGCACCAGCGACCTGCTGAACTTTTTGTATATTTTCTTCCTGAGCTCATCTCCGGCCAGCTCCGGATCTGCAAGCCTGTAGTCGTGGCTGTTTGAAAGGGCCCCATGGCCGCAGGCATCTATGCATCTCCCGCAGTAGATGCAGCTTCTGCTGTCAACTCTCGCCTTTCCGTTCTCCAGATTTATAGCTCCAACCAGGCACTCCCGGCTGCAGGCGCCGCAGCCTGTGCAGCTGTCCTTTACATCTATTCTCCCGTAGGAATTCTCATTCACGCAAAGGGGATCCAGAGCGGACTCCTTTCCGTACATTACCCTGTCATATATAAATCTCATAACACCACCTACCTATCATTCTCAGAATAAGACATATTCATGCTCTTGTTGCAGAGAGGGAAGTCGGGCACAATCTCGCCCATTACCGCATAGGTCAGCCCCCTCCAGTTTGCGAAGGACGGCGTCTTCATGTAGATTCTGTCGAATCTGTTGTCCATGCCTGTGAGCCCGTAAATGATCAGATCGCCTTTAACGGTCTCCACGGAGACGATGGCCTCCTGTCCTGCCTGCAGCGATATGCTGTTTCTCTCTTTGGGGACGGTTCTTCCGCCGATGAAGTCAAGAGAGCTTTTGATGTAGTCGAATGCACTACGTATCTCCTCGATCTTCAGCTTGTAGCGTTCGAACACACCTCCGAGGGTCTCAGTCTGAACCGGCTTCTTCAGCTTCGGATAAAGCTCATAGCTGAAGCTGTTCCTGACGTCGTACACTATTCCGCTGGCCCTGCCCGAGACTCCGGTCATGCAGAGCTTGACGGCATTGTCGTTCCTTATTATACCTGTGTTCTCAACCCTGTCTAGGAAGGATACGGATACGAGTGTCATTTCCACAATTCTATTGAATCTATGCACAATGCCATCGATTGTATCCACAATATCCACAGCCTTGTCCCCGCCGAATTCCACATTGTTTCCGCACGGAATTATTGAGTTCCTAAGGAACCTGCTGCCTGTCACCCTCTCGCAGAGCTGGCGGATAAGCTCGGAAAAATAGCTGAACTTCTTTGCCGGGTAGCTGAAGCCTATGTCTACACATATGCCAGCGATGTCCTCTAGGAAGTTGCAGGCCCTCTCAAGCTCCAGGAATGCAACCCTGAGGGCTTTAATGTCTTCTGAAACCTGCCATCCGTTCAGACTCTCGACCAGATGAGCGTACCCTTCGGAATATGCCGCAGCCGACTCGCCGGAAACCCTCTCGAATACCAAGCTGAGCTTGTCGGCATCCACGTTTTCCATCATCTTTTCTATGCCCCTGTGTTTGTACATGAGCCTTATCTCCAGGTTTTCAATTGACTCGCCTATGGCGCTGAAGCGGAAATGCCCCGGCTCGATTATACCGGCATGCACCGGCCCCACCGCTATCTGATAGCCACCCTCGCCTGACAGCCCCTTGAATTCGTATTTGCCCGTTTCATTTCTTTCCTTTATCTTTGTTCCGTAGGGGAAATCCTTTTTCAGCGGATAAACCCCGCTTTCCCAGGCCTCATGCTTCACCAGGTTCCTGGCGTCCTTACCGCCCGCTATCCCAAGCCCGTAGAGGTCCGATATCTCCCTCTCGAACAGATGGGCCTGGAATACCAGATCCTGGATGGACATAAGAGTGTCCTCGGTTTCGTATCTTATCACAACATAGTAGTTGTGCTTCCTGCTGATGAAAAGGATGCTGATGAAAAAGCCGTCCTCCCCGGTTTTCTGCTGGCAAAATTCAGCCGCGAAATTCAGCTTGTGAGCCGTATAAAGCATCGTAGCCACGTCCACGGCAGCCGATTTTGGAACATATGCATAAAGCTCGTTCCTGTTTTTTATGCCTGTACTGTATTTTAAATTCTCAAGTTTTTCCTTGAGCTGTTCAATCTTCATACTACACTTCCTAACCGCAGATTATTTCAACTGCGCTGTTTATCAATGGATTCAGAAGGCTGCTGAATGTGGCGCTGATCAGCACTATCAATGCAACTGCAACCACAAGCGGCAAGATATTCTCCTTGTCTTTCTCCAGCCTTACGTATTCTTCAGCTCCGTCATTCAGGAAGATCATCTTCATGAAAGTAACCACGAATCCGGCGAAGGCTATGAGAAGGCTGAACGCCAGAATCGCTGCAGGAAGATATTCACCGTTGTTGAAGCCGTTCTGCAGAATCTTAAGCTCACTGAAGAAGGATGCCGCAGGTGGAGTTCCCGTTATGACGAGTATTCCTATTATCAGGAAAACCGAATTAACGGGCATCGTCCTGATCAGGCATTTTATCTTGCCAATCCTCTTTGTCTGATATGCATTAAGTATGTTGCCGGAAACCAGGAATAGGAGGCTCTTTCCGTAGGCATGCACAATCGAGTGGAGCAGCGCGCCGTAGACGCCAAGCACGCCCCCGAATCCGAAGCCCAGGCTCATTATCCCAATGTTTTCTACGGAGGAGAAGGCCAGAAGCCTCTTGTAGTTCGTCTGCTTGAGTATGCTGAATGTCGATATTATGAGCGAGAGGCATCCGAATACTATGAAGAGGTACCTCATGTTCTGCAGTCCATCCGCGAGCCTGATTATAATGTAGAACCTAATAATGACGTAAAGGGCCAGGTTAATGAGGATTCCCGACATCATCGCACTGATGGGCGAAGGCGCTTCGCTGTGTCCGTCGGAGAGCCAGGTGTGCATCGGCGCTATGCCGGCCTTTGTGCCTATTCCAACGAATATGAATGTGAAAGCTACCATCAGCACCTTCTTGCTGAATCCTTTATCCCAGCTCAAGAGGTAGGTCCATTGAAGCATGGAGGTGTTTATCTCCGAATTGAGAGAATATATGAAAAGTATGATACCTACGAGCCCCATGGCGAGGCCAACCGAACAAATTATTATGTACTTCCAGGCTGCCTCCAGTGAAAGCTTGCTGTTGCTGAAGCCTATGAGGAATGCCGTAGCCAGCGTAGTGGCTTCCAGCCCGATCCACATTCCCATGATATTGTTGCTCATGCAGAGGAATATCATCGAGAACTCAAAAACCTGGAAAAGCACGAAGTAAACTTTCGCCTTCGTCAGGGATATGATATTCTCCTCATACTCCCCCTTTATGTATTTGTGGGAATACAAGGCTGTCATAACGCTTACCGTCGTTATTATCAGCAGCTGTATCTGGCTGAGGCTGTCTATATACACGGCTGTTCCGAAATGGAAAATGTGCCCGCGGTCCGCTACATCGAAGCCTATTAGAACAGACAGAATCAGCAGAAGAACCGTCCCCAAAATGTTGACATAGGATATGACGTCTATATTTTTTATGATTATTGATACCGATATTGCCGCAATGAATACCGCAATCATTAGATTTATATGCATTTTCCCACCTGCTATTCCTTTAGATTCGAAAGATAGTCCGTATTCAACGTGTCGAAGGTTTTGTTGATGTTGAAGATCATTATTCCCATGATCATCGCCAGGATGAGCATCTCGAATACAATGCCGAATTCTATTATCGATCCCATCTTCACCATCGATATCTCAAAGAGCACGACACCGTTTTCCATTGTTAGCAGCCCAATCATCTGGGTGATGGCCTTTTTCCTTCCCATCATCAGGATTGCCCCTGTTATTATCAGGATGCAGCCCACCCTGAAAAGGTAGTCCGAGAAGTTCCCCAGGAATATGAAGCTGAGCGCGACCGCTATTCCCGTCACTATGTATGACCAGGAGCCGCTGAGGATCATATCCGTCTCCCTCTCCAGCTTTGAGTGCACCATCGATCTGCTTATTATAAGCGGGATGATTACGACCTTTGTTATCAGCGTGAGTAAAAACAGGATGTAGTAGTGGTACTCCCCTGTCTGATACCCCTTTGCTAGGCAAAGAAGCGCTATTGTCAGGGACTGCAAAGCGAAGCCCCTGTTCAACATCCTTGCCCTCCTGAAGCCGGACATAGCTATGGCGGATATTAAAATCACAGAAATCAGTATTTCAATCATTAATTATACAGCTCCTCTAAAAAAAATTGATGACGATGGCTACCAGGCTCAGCGAAAATGCTGCAGAAAGCAGCTCAGGAACCCTGAAAAGCCTGAATTTAGCCATGGAGCATTCAACAAGCGATATAACGGCCAGGATAACCAGCACCTTCAATATGTATGCTATAAAGGAGAGAATAACGGGAACAAAGGCAACAGCTCCCGTCATCCCCATAGGGAAGAAGCAGTTTATGAATATAGTCACGAAAACCATAAGCTTGATCCAGGATGACAACTCCATCAGGGCCAGATCTCTTCCTGATGTGTCCAGTATCATGGCCTCATGTATCATCGTAAGCTCAAGGTGCGTCTCCGGATTGTCTACGGGCATCCTGGCATTCTCGGCCACAAGCAGGACTGCAAATCCCATAGCTGCAATGCAATTTGCTACGTCGAATCCTGCCATCCCTGCAACAGCTGTATTTATGGCGAATATGTTCAAGGACTTTGTCTCCATATACAGGAACGCTACTGTCAGGAACATTACGGGCTCCGCGATCATTGATATGAAGAGCTCCCTGCTGCTGCCCATCCCGCCGAAAGCGCTGGCCGAGTCAAGGCCGGTCAGAGTTATGAAGAACTTCACTATTCCGAGAAGGAATATTATGATAAACAGGTTGCCAACGAAGGGGTTCCCGTCATTGAAAAAAACCGGAACCATGAACGCAGCTGTGACGCATGCGCACAGGCAAAGGGTTGGAGCTATCAGAGTTATGATGGAGCTGCTTTTTGACAGCACCCTGCCTTTTTCAAACAGTTTGGCAATATTGTAGTAAGGCTGGAGTACCGGGCATGCCTCATAGCCCCTGATCGAAGCCTTGAGGTTTTTTATAATTCCCATGAACAGCGGGGTAAGCAAGAGAAGCATCAGGCTCTGGATTATATATATTACGTATTTCATGGCTTCCCCTCCCTAAACAAATCTCAGAACAAGTATCAGCGAAACAATTAAAGAAACAAAAATATAGGACACGTATATCTGTATTTTCCCGTAGTGGATTTTTATGATCCTGGCCGCAAGATAATCGACCGCCTTTATGACCCTGAGGTAGACGTTTGCTTCAATTACATCCTTAATCCTCGCCCTGGTATGGACTGCACCGTCGACCTTTACCTCTTTCCTGTAGCCGGCCGCATTTCCGAAAATCCTCATGCCCGGCTGCACGAATCCGTCCGGAGAGTACTCCATGTAGGGTTTGAAGTCGTTGAAGCCGCATGCCCATGTTCCGCGAACTTCGTCTGCCACGCCCTTTTTGCTGAGCATCTTGCCCGCGAGGTACAGAGCAGATACTGCCAGCAGAAGAACTGCGGATACTATGGTTACCTCATAGCCTACTGCGCTGGCAGCAGGATCGCCTGAGGTCCATCCGTAAATCAGGTTTATGATGAAAGGGGAGAACACTCCGAACAGGACTGCGAATCCAGCCAGTACGGCCATGCCTGCCTTCATAGCTGCTGGTACCTCGTGCACCTCCTCGGCCTTCCTGGACCTAGGTTCTCCCAGGTATGTCATGCCGAAGCTCTTCACGGAAGCCCATACAACACCACCCCCGGTCAGTGCCAGGATTATGCCGCAGAACAGGATTGTCATGGCTATCCAGGGGATCCTGACCGCAGACAATGCCTGTATGAAGCTCCCGTAGATGAGTATCTCCCCGGCAAAGCCGTTGAGCGGCGGAACCGCTGCTATGGCCGCAGTTCCAACGAGAGCGCATGTGGATGCGAATTTCATCTTCCTGTAAAGGCCTCCCAGCTCGTTCATGTTCTTGGAGGCTGCAGCAAAAAGCACGCTGCCCGCGCTCATGAAAAGCAGGCTCTTGAAAATTCCATGGTTCAGAACGTGGAACATCGCAGCTGCCAGCGCCAGGGCGCTGAGTGACCGGAGGCCGAGGCTCCTCAGTATCAGCGCCAGGCCCAGCACAGCGAAAATCATCCCGATGTTTTCAGAACTTGAATATGCCAGAAGCTTCTTGATGTCGTTCTGTGCAAGGGAGTTGATCACCGCATAGATTGCCGTTATCGTTCCAACCAGCATTACGGCTACGCCAAAATAGACTGAAACGTCTTTCGCAAATATGAAGGCCACCCTTATGAAACCGTAAATAGCTATCTTGAGCATGATCCCGGACATCATCGCAGACACGTTGGACGGCGCTGCGGGATGGGCCTTCGGCAGCCATGCGTGAAGCGGCACAAGACCCGCTTTTGACCCGAATCCGGCCAGGGCAAGAATAAGGATGGCAAGACGCTGCTGATCTGTAATATTGGCTGCTCCAGCCGTGAGAACGTTGAAGTCATATGTACCCGTAAATTTAGCTGTCAGGATGAACATCGTCATGACAAGAAGACCGCTTATGTGAGTCATGATGAAGTACATGATCCCGGATTTTATGTTTTCACCTTTTTTATGTTCGAATATTACCAGAAAGAATGACGATACGGACATCAGCTCCCAGAATATCATGAAGCTTACGCCGTCGGCTGATATTACCACCCCTGCCATGGAAAGGATAAAAAGAGCCATCATCCCCCAAAGATACTTGAGCGAGTAATCCTTTCTGTACTCTTCCAGGTATCCGAAGGAGTATATTACGTTCGGAAGCGCTGTTATTACTATTAAAACAATGAAAAAAACAGATAAAAAATCATGCATATACAACTCAATCTCCTAATCATCCAAAATTATCGCCAGAAATATATACTTAGCATTCGAATGTTAGTTTGTTAGCATTCGAATATTGTTGTAAGCAAACACCACAATGGTACCATAAATAAAATCCTAAGACAAGGCGGAAATCACCTTTTGCCTGAGAATAAGAAAAGAAAGACTATTACCACAACAAGCACCATCACAGCTGATATTATTGCGGTAATTATCGTGAGAGATTCAACCATCATTTCAGAACCACCCTCTTCTTTTTAAAATAATTTGTAAGAATGTCCCCGCACTCGCTGTCGTAAAGCCAAATGACCTCTGTCCACTTGCTGAGAGCGTCGTTCTGCAGCACGTTTATCACAGAGCCGCAGGCCCCTGCTGTTGAGTCAAAGGCGCCTATATATATCCTTCTGATCCTTGCACTCAGTATGGCTCCGGCGCACATTGCACATGGCTCCAGTGTTACATACAGGTCGCAGTCCGGCAGCCTCCAGGAACCAAGCTTTTGTGAAGCCTCCCTGATAGCCATGATTTCGGCGTGTGCCGTGCAGTCCTTCAATTTCTCTTTTAAGTTGTGACCCCTGGCTATTATCTCGTTGTTCCTCACGATCACTGCCCCTACGGGGACCTCGTCGAGGCTTTCCGATATTTTCGCTTCATTTATTGCTTCCTTTATGAAAGGATTCTGTTCCATGCCGCTTTCACCTCCGTTGTAGCTTCCTGTGTCCATAGTATCATATTTCGCGCTATGTTTTAATAGCATATTTTTGACTCAGTCCTCTTCTGAAGCGATATTTTTCAGGACGCCATTAACAATTTTCAATTTTCCAATTTATCAAAATCTTGACATTTTACCCTTCATAATGTTAAGATGTCCATGTGATTAGATACACTTCGTGTCCTCTAAGATAAAATTTGTTTGTTCAGTAATGCGCCTGTATGACTTCCGTCATGCGGGCGTTTTACTTTGCCCTTTCGCTTATAGACCATTTGATTCTTTGAAGGTTCCGATTTTTTGAGTTTTTTTGTTGCTTATTTAACGTGCTATGTGTATAATTTTTTTAGAATATGTAGATAGATAGAATTATTCTCATTCTCCTAGATTTGCCGCTTTTGCGGCCTTTTTTTTTGCCTGGGTTCGCCTTGGGGACGGTTCATCTGCCCTTTTCGCAAAAAAACTCCAAAAATAAACAGCCTTCATTCTGAATTGAGGCTGGAATATATGAATATCATTAAAAATGGGCAGACCCGTGTCCTTTGATTTCGTTCCTTAAGGATCTATGACATGCATCCCTCTATGAATTCGGACATCAATCCCTTGTATTCAGTCTTTTCACGTAGAAGTTCCGTTGCCATGGCGCAGAGCATGGACACCCTGGACTGAGAGATGTTGCCCATTGTTTCGCATATTGCCCTGCTGCTGAAGTTGCAGAAGCACCTCAAAAAGAGCGCAAAGATCGCCCTCTGCTCCACCGTCCTGCTTGAGTTCCTTGTCAGCAGCACAGCTTTTGTCGCGTTTATCCTCTCCTTCAGGAATTGCTCCACCTTC
>JAGFXP010000064.1 GCA_017861315.1 Bacillota bacterium
GAGAAAACGAATGGACTTATCGGAATTCAAATATAAGGTGTGGGATAACACAAGAAAAATCGGCGAGCTGATGAATACAATACTCAACAGGTGGGGTTCGGAATACGGATTATCTGCGCTGCAGCTGCGCATACTGATGGAACTGCATCAGAATGGTCCACAGACGGTTGGGGGACTTGCAGGCAGTGTTCTGATTTCCGGGGCCAATATATCAACTATGTGCAAGAAGCTTGAGAGCATGGGATTCGTGGTCAGAAACAGGGACAGTTCAGACGAAAGGGTTGTTTTGATTGCACTTTCAGAGAAAGGTGGCCAGATCATCAAGACAATAGACAGGTATTACGAGGAAGCAATTGCAAGCGAAATGGGAGAGGACGGGGAGAAAAACCTTGAAGCTATAATTTGTGGAATGGAAAAGATCAATGAGCTGCTGCATCTTCTCGCTGATGACAATGATGATTAATATATTATGGTACTTTTTCATATATGCATTCTTAGGGTGGTGCACAGAGGTTGTTTATGCAGCATTGAAGACGGGCAGCTTCGCAAACAGAGGATTTCTGAACGGTCCCGCCTGTCCGATATACGGATTCGGAATCTTGCTGGTGATCCATTTATTGAATCCTGTCAAGGATAACGTGTTATATATGTTCCTGGGTTCGGTCATTATTACAAGTGCGATAGAGTTCGTAGGCGGATATGCTTTGGAGAAGATGTTTCATGAAAGGTGGTGGGATTACTCCGACATGCCGTTCAATGTAGGCGGATACATCTGCCCGATGTATTCACTGGCATGGGGATTGGCATGCCTTGTTATCGTGGACAGAATACAACCACTGATTCATTCCCTCGTCAACTTGATTCCTCAGACAGCAAGCATGGTTATATTGGTCGTTGTTTCCTGCCTGTTCATTGTTGATCTTATTGCAACTGTCAAATCGGTTTTGAACCTGAACAAAAAGCTTGAAATAATTGACGAAATCACACTCAAAATCAGGGAAGCCTCGGATAATATCGGCGAAAGCCTGGCAAGCGGAACCATTGCCCTCGTACAGAAGAAAGAGGATTTTGAGGAAAGCCTGGAAGCGGACTTGGCCGAAATGAAAGAGGCTCAGCAGGAGGTATCAGCTCATCGAAAGCAGGCCATAAACGAACTCATGAAGGCGAACAGAGAACTCCTGGAGGCCATTCCTTTTGGACAAAAAAGGCTGCTGAAAGCTTTTCCCGGATTGAAGTCCATAAAACATAAAGATGCTCTCGAAAAACTGAGAGATACAATTTCAAAAGGCTTTGGCTCCTGATACAAAGCAGATATGGTATAATCATTTAAGATATCATTGCTTTGAAAGGGGAAATCACAGTGGACATAAAAAAAGTTCAATATTTTCTTGCAGTTGCTGAGACCTTGAATTTCAAGAAGGCTGCTGAAAAATTATATATTTCCACACAGGCGCTTTCGCTTCAGATTATCCAGATTGAAAACGAGCTTGGCGCAAGGCTCCTTGAAAGGACAACAAAAAAGGTTCAGCTGACAACGGAGGGTGAACTGTTCGTCAGCAAATTTAGTCCTGTCCTGAAGCATTATGAAAAGGCCCTGAGAGAATTCAGCGACTATATAGAGAAGCATAAGGAGATAGTCCGTATCGGTTTCTTCAACGGCATGGAGCAGTCAAAGAGCGTGACTCCGGTGGTGAATTACCTTGCGGATATGGCATCAAATGCTGAAATAGACGTTTTTTCCAGTTCTCTGGGCAACCTGAAAAAGCTGATGAAGGAAGACAAAATCGATCTGGCCGTTACGCTTCTTCACGACAATGAGAGGTGGGATGATTTTGAAAAGATTGTGCTGGAAAAAATTCCGGTTCAGATTGTGGTTTCAAAACGCCATCCATGGGCGGCTAAGGAGAAGATAACTGCCGAGGATATAAAAGACGGGACGCTGCTGCTGCTGCAGCTGGACAGGGGAGAATTCATAGATGAAAGCATCTACGGCAGCATCAAATGCAAGGACAGCAAGGTTGTGCCGGATGTAGACTCGTTGATGATTACTCTGAATATGGGCAACAGCTTTGGCATTCTGCCAAGGAAATTCCCTCAGATGAAGCCGAGGATGTATAAGACATTCAAGATGCCTCCGGAATACCTTTTCAATTTCTATAATGCATGCATCTATAAAAAAGAAAGCCCCTTTGCAGGACTGTTTGAAACACTTAAAGAATTTAATATCAACAGCAAAAAAGACGTTCCCGGCGAGCCTTTCTGATGGCTGCCGGGAGTTTTTTTGACGCTTTTTATTATCAAGCAAAACTTGATGATGGACAAGAATTATGTGTTTTACAAACGTCATGTTCAGAATTATCATGAATGTAAAGCTTTACTTTTAAGGAGGTTTGCTAAGTGATAGAATATCAGCCGATGAGAAGTTTGATTTATGTAGACGTGGTCAGGGAACAGTACCGCCACAGACTGCAGCACTGGTTGTACAAGATACATATACCGGACAGCATCTCGCAGTTCGGACCGTATGTAGCGAAATATGCATTCTACAATGCATTGCCGGTGCCTCCTGATGGAGACCGTTTCGGGACATGCCGAATGCAGCTCACCGAGCACTATTGGAATATCAATCCGATGGCTTCACCCGTCAAGAACCATGCATTCACCGAGGTATTCCCGATGGATGTGCTGAAATGGCAGGGGAATGTGCCGGATGATGGTGCGCAAATGAATATGGAGGGTGACAATGCAAGAGCAACGGGCGGAGATAATGGTATGCCTCCATTTGTATGGGCATTTGTGCCTGTATGGTGGGAGGAGGATTTCAAGGGCAAGGGGAGAACAGTTGCCGATGGTCCAAACTACCGCTGGCAGTTTGCGGCCAGATATCCGGAGGGAGTCTCTGCGGAAGATGGCGATAAGTGGTTTTATGAGGAGGTCTTGCCGAAATTCACCGAGATGCCTGAGGTAACCCGCATCCTTACCAGCAGGGTCAAGCAGGACGTAAACGGCTGCCCTATGCAGCGTGTAGTCGAGATGTGGTTTGACGGACCCGAGGAGTGGTACCGTGCGGCAGTCGTAAAGGCAGAAGATATAAAGAAGCCGGAATGGGCTTCCCAGGATAAGTTCCCGTATCTGAAGCCGAAATTTGAAATAGTGTCAATATTCCTTGCGGATATAGCTGCCAGCGATAATTTCTCTCAGTACCATGGATATATAACCATGAGATAGTTCAAAAACAATAAATTCAAGGAGGAAACGAGATGAAGATTTTAGGAGTATCTTTTGGAGGGCCTAACGGCGCAAATGACTCGATGTGCAAGGAAGCGCTGATGGGCGCAAAGGAGATGGGAGCGGAAATTGAGTTTGTCCATCTCATGGACTGGGATATTCAAAACTGCACAGGCTGCGTGGCCTGCTCAAGATCGCTGGTATCAGGAAAAGGAAATGTGTGCACCCAGAAGGATGAGCTTGACGCATTCCTGGATTTGATGCTGGATGCTGACGGAATAATCTTCTGCACGCCTATATTTGAGAAAGGTGCAACAGGCCTGTTCCATACCCTGAACGACCGTCTTGGACCAAGGATGGACAGAGGCATAAATGCATTCGCTACAGAGCTAGCCGAAAAAACAGGCGGAAAGAAACCTGATCCCCGGATACTGAAAGACAAGGCAGTGGCATTTATGGGAATCGGCGGATCTGACTGGGCAACGAAGGTTCAGGTTGACTGCGGAATGCTGGCGCTGTCGCCAGCCTGGAAAATCATAGACAATGTAACGTTTTCCTGGTCAAAGAACATAATTCTGGAGCCTGAAAAAGTAGCCGCGGCCCGCAATATAGGATTTGAACTCGCAAAGGCTGCAGCGGACTACGAAAACTCGAAATATATAGGTGAACCAGGTGTATGCCCGCACTGCCACAGCAGAAACTTCTTCCTGGATCCTGAAAGCACGCATGCAGTCTGCGAACTGTGCGGAATAGAGGGCGATATTGTTATCAACGGCGGAAGGATAACATTTGAATTCCCGGAAGAGCAGCTGGGACACGCGCATGACACTATGTCCGGAAAGTTCATTCATGCAAAGGACATCCAGGTCAACGAGATGAAGAACATGGAAAACAGAAAATCGGAAGAATACAAAAACAGGGTGGAGGCATACAAGCTGTTCATACAGCCTACTCCTCCTCCGCATAAGAGGCAGTAAGGAGGTTATATCAATGGACAAAAAGAAGGCCTTGATCGGCGCCATAATACCAAGCATAATTTTCTCGTTTATAATTTCTTTTGCAATCGGTGGATTTATTGTTCCGTTTCCGCAGAATGCTATCGCTAACGCTGTCGGAAACGGCATGAGCGGCGCGATAAGCGGAGCGATATCAGCATTTGCAGCAACCCTGATGATCATAAAAAAGGTTAACAAAGCAGAAGCATAACAAAGGGCCTCATCGCACAGCACCGTGCGATGAGGCCCTTCAGGTTTTTTGTGGGGATTTACATCATTGTTTTTACTTTACCATTGGAAGGTGTTATCATTATATAAAAGGAAAATAATGTTTGCAGGGGTATAAAAAGATTATGAGATTCGAAGAAAAAGATTACTCAATATCAGCTTTGGGAGAATTTAACGATAAGAACCTCGAGAGGGAGTTCATCGCCCAGTATCTGGGGCAGAATATAAAGTACATGAGACCAATGATTCTGTTTTTAGGGATACTGTACTGGATGTTCATAATACCGGACTTTTTCATAATAAAAAACATAGAGACAATCATATCCATCCTGATCAACAGGACGGTATTCATGATGTCTACTATTGTGCTGTATTTTGCGTTAAAGAAGGTAAAAGATTATACCCGCATAACCTACTGGATCACCATATATGAAGTATGGGCCGTAATACTGTTTCTGGCAATTTTCACCAATTATGAGTCTCCTGATTTCCTGATACAGGCATTCGGGGTAATGATAGTGATTCTGGGCATATCACAGGTGCCTAACAAATGGATCAACATGGTTGCAGCCTATTTCATGATATGCATTTCGTTTATTATCCTGTCCCCGGGCTATATCATCGATATAAAGGTCTCCGAGTATTATGCAGGGGTAGTTTATATCTTCTTGGTCCTCGTAATTACCAGTATGGCGTCTTTCAAAAGCAATTATTACAACAGGAAACAGTACATATACAGCGAGGAATTGCTGCTCCTGTCAAACACTGACCCGCTTACGGGAATTTTCAACCGGGCAAAATTCAATGAGGAACTTGAGAACCTTATCAATTACTCCAGACGTTATAAGACCAACTTTTCATTTGTAATATTCGACTTCGATAATTTCAAAGATATAAATGACACATTCGGGCATCTTGCAGGAGATGAAGTGATAAAAGATACCGTCGACATCATCAGGAATTCTATTAGGAAGACGGATATTTTCGCAAGATGGGGGGGAGAGGAGTTTGTGCTGCTTCTTCCGAATACGGACAGAGAAAAGGCCATAGAGCTGACAGAACGACTGAAGAGCCTTATAACGGATAATACATTTGCAAGTGCGGCAGATATTACCTGCAGCTTCGGCTTGGCAACATTCGAGGAAAACGATAATGCAGACAGCCTTATGAGCCGCGCAGACAGATTCCTGTACACTGCAAAAAGGGAAGGCAAGAACAGGATAGTTTGCTGATATAAGAGCCAGGGGGCATGTTGCCGGATTTAGTCATGTACGGCTATCTCAAAGTATTCCTTAGCATAAGCGTACTGCCTTCTGCTGTATTCCCCGAATTCCTCTCCGAACAGCCTCCTGTACTCGCACCAGTTGCTGCACAGCAACCCGCAGGCGGCGATATAGCAGTATATCTTGAACCGTACTTCAGGATCGCAGCCCTCCGCAAAATAGCAGTCAATCAGCATATCCACCTGCGCTCTGTCATACACGGAGTAAAGCGCGAACATAGCAATATCGACGTGCGGATCCTGCATAGCTGCGTATTCCCAATCGATTAGCCTGATTTTATCACCTGTGAAAAGGAAATTGTCAGGCACCGCATCCATGTGCGTGAGCGACCAGCTCTTTGGCAAAGCCTCTATCAACGCCTTCAGCTTGAACACCTTTTTCTTAGTATCGCTATAATCCTTGAAGGGTGAAGGCGTCCCGTCCAACAAACTTTCATAAAATCCGATTCGTTCAAAAATATCAACAGAATGGTTTACCGACAATTCTTTTTCGTGAACACCTCTCAAAAACGTCATGCATGCCCTGACATCGCTTATGTCAGAGGGATCGCAGGGCCTTGCATTCCTCAAGCACTCCGATATCTTATAGCCGTTTGCCGCGGATATATAGACAACATTTTCGCTTATCCCTTTATCTTTCAAAACCTGATAGACATCACATTCCTTTTGCCTGTCTATTATTCCAGCCGTGCCTTTGCCTGGTATGCGCAGCACATACTCTTTACTGCCGATTGAAAAACGATATGAAAGGTTGGTCATGCCCTTTTTCATGGGGGAAATATCCCTTATGTCTGCAGTGGTTTTTCTCATAGCTTCGGCTATTGTTGATCGGTAATCCTTCATATTTATCTACCTTTCCCGGCGGTGAATCGTTACAATCAATTATATATGTTTGTCCGAACAAAAGCATCATCGAAATATAAGTGCAGGAGGCGATGCGGTTGTGATAAAATCAATTCAGAATATTATAAAAACGTCTCCTTTCAGCAGGGGGGAGAGATGAGGTGAATATGAAAAAACTTCTGGTTACAAGAGAAAGCGCCATTATTCAGCCTATAAGGGAGCTGATCGAAAAGCAGAAACACAGGACACTCGTATCATGGGCAATTGATTGTGCTGAGCGAGTGCTAAGGATTTTTGAAGAGAGACATCCCGGAGACAGCCGTCCGAGGGAAGCAGTTAAAGCTGCAGAGGAATGGGCAAAGGGAGAAATCAAAATGCCGATTGCGAAAAAAGCAGCCCATGCTGCACATAATGCCGCTACCGATGTTGCCGATGATCCGCCTGCCTGCGCTGCAGCCCGCGCAATTGGGCACGTTGTAGGAACTGTCCATGTGGAAACCCATGCTATTGGGGTGGTGATGTATGGAATTACCTCGTTCGTGTATGCTGCACACCCGGAAGACGCGGATTCCGTGATCGGCAAGGAGTTGAAATGGTTTTATGACCGTCTGCTGTACTGGGAAGCAAATGTCGACAAAGCTGATAGAAAGTGGGCACCATTTTTGTTGAGGGACGCTCCGAATAAAGAGAAACTTCTGCGGCTTAAGAAGGAACAGAAGCTGCGAAATCCGAACGATAAAAAATAAAAGCAAAAAAACATTAAGAACAATACGGAAAATATAGTGAAATCTTATTGAAATATTACGAAAAAAATGTAATTATAATAGAGTAAGAATATTTTTGGAATATATCATGGAATTGAAAATTATATGAGGAGTGAAAAAACTAATGGGTGGATTATTTGGTGTTGCTTCGAAAAAAGATTGTGTATTGGATGTTTATTTTGGTACGGATTATCATTCTCACCTTGGAACGAGAAAAGGCGGTATGGCAATCTGGAACGGGACCTGCCTTAACAGAGCGATTCATAATATAGAAAATACCCAGTTCAGGGCTAAATTTGAGTCAGAGCTTTTGAAATTCAAAGGTAATATGGGTATCGGCTGCATAAGCGATACAGAAGCCCAGCCGTTGACTGTGCGTTCCCATCTCGGACAGTATTCAATCAGCACTGTAGGTAAGATAAACAATGTAGAGGAGCTTGTACAAAGAGTTTTCTCCAACAAAAATGTCCACTTCATGGAAACCAGCAGCGGTGTGATTAACCCTACCGAGCTTGTGTCTGCAATCATCGATCAGGAAAATTCATTTAAGGAAGGTCTGCTGAAGGCCCAGGAGCTTATCGAGGGATCCTGCTCTATCCTGCTTCTCACATCGAAGGGGATATATGCATCCAGGGACAGATTCGGCAGGACGCCCCTTATAATAGGCAGGAAAGAGGATGCCTACTGCGTTACTTTCGAATCCTGCACATTTGCTAACCTTGGCTATATTTTCGAATATGAACTGGGCCCAGGCGAGATAGTTCTTATCACACCGGATGGCTTAGAGAAGGTTGCACCGCCTAAGGACAAACTAAAGATATGCTCATTCCTTTGGGTATACTACGGCTACCCTTCATCAACCTATGAGGGTATGAGCGTTGAGCGCATGCGTTACAGGAACGGCGCTTTAATGGCCAGGAACGACGATGTGAGCGTAGACATGGTTGCAGGAGTTCCAGACTCTGGCGTGGGACACGCCATCGGCTACTCAAACGAATCAAAGATACCTTTTGGGAGACCTTTCATAAAATATACACCGACCTGGTCAAGGAGCTTCATGCCTCAGGATCAGGATATAAGAAATCTGGTGGCAAGAATGAAGCTTATGCCTATACCGGAGCTTGTTGCAGGCAAGAGACTGCTCTTCTGCGATGACTCAATAGTGCGAGGCACACAGCTCAGGGAGACAGTTGAACTTCTTTACAGCAGCAAGGCGAAAGAGGTTCATATCAGGTCAGCCTGCCCTCCGCTTGTGTTCGGCTGCAAATACCTGAACTTCTCAACCTCACGTTCAGAAATGGACCTGATAGCAAGGCAGGCAATCATAGAGCTCGAAGGAAAAGAACCTGAGTCCCTGCAGGAATACTGCGATCCGGATAACGAGAAGTACGACTGCATGCTGGAATGCATCAAAAAGAAGCTCAACTTCTCAACCCTCAAGTTCCAGAACATCAATGACATGAGGGATGCGATAGGAATAGGCAAGGAAAACCTCTGCACCTACTGCTGGAACGGAGTGGAATAGCAACATCAGAAGTATTAATTAAGCGAGAAACTGTGCAATCAGTATGCATAGTTTCTCGCTTTTATCTGCTGCTGTTTTCTTTGTCTGCAAGTGGTATAATCTGTTTATGGGTAGAATTTCAAAAACAATGTCTGGGAGAAAGAATATGGATTTATTTATTGGAAACACATGCTGGGATAAAACCGCTGATGAATCCCACGGGTTCGGAAAACTAGCTGAGAATATAAAAACCAATATACTGATAGTCGGCGGAGGGATATCGGGCTCACTGTGCGCCTTTGTTCTGTCCAGCCAAGGGATGGCGGTTACTGTAGTAGAAAAAAACAGAATCGGCAGAGGAAGCAGCGCTGCCCATACCGGACTGCTTACGTACGAGAGCGACAGGATGCTGTCTGAGCTGGTCGATCAAATCGGCGAGGAGAAGGCGGTGCGGTTCTATAAAATGTGTCTGGAAGCAATGGATCAGCTGTCGTCGATCAACTCGAAGCTGAATGGAACAACCGAATACAGGCATAGGGACAGCGTCTATTATGCGTCTTCGACCGGTGACGGCGAGAGGCTGAAAAGAGAATACGGGTATCTGTCAAAACACGGATTCCCTGTGGAATATTTAAACGGCGAGGAACTGAACAAAAGGTACGGCATCGATAAAACGTGCGCACTCAGGACATGGCATGATGCAGATGTAAATCCTTCGAAATTCATCCGCGCCCTTACAGAGAGAAACCTCGAGACGGGTGTCCGATACTACGAAAACACAGACATAGATCTGGAAAGGCTGGAGGATGGCCGAGCCTATACAAGGGACGGATGCGTCATCGATTTTGATCGCCTTGTTCTGGCTACGGGCTACACGGAAATCTATCCGGTGATCAGGGACAAGTGCAGCATCTCCCGAACCTATGCATTCTGTTCGGAACCAATCAGCGGCAGATTGTGGAAAGACGAGGTTATGGTATGGGAAACAAGGAAGCCTTACCTCTATTTCAGAACCACTGAAGACCACAGGATAGTCGGCGGGGGAAAGGACGAAGAAACAGATTTGCTTGAAAAGGATAAGTATAAAATCCATGCAAAAGCTGAGGCGATCGCTGAGGAGATCAAGGGAATATTTCCTTGGCTTGACATAAAAGTCTCCCACGCATGGAATGCTCTGTTTGCAACCTCTAAGGACGGCGTCCCTTTCATTGGCAAGGATCCATTCAAATCCAGCACCTACTACCTTTTGGGATATGAAGGCAACGGCACCTGCTACTCAATGGCAGGCGCTATGATAA
>JAGFXP010000094.1 GCA_017861315.1 Bacillota bacterium
ATATATAAGAAATTTCAGAAAATAAAGGTAATTGAGTCTCCCTGTTGAATTCATATAAGGAGAGGATGTGGATTTTTTGGAAAAATATAAATTGCCATTAGGTACTTTGGTTGAAGTCACAAGTACCGGAGGAGAAGCCGATATAAAAAATCAAGGAATAAGACTTTATATTGTTGCGCATTACAAAGATGAAAAGCAAAAACCTTTGTATTCTTTAGGGTTAAAAGGAGAAAAAAATGCTTTGAGAATGCATAACGGATATCATGAGGAGAATCTGAAAGTCATCGATAAGATATCTGTTGAATTGACGAAGGATGAAATAAAAGACATCGTCCAGTGGGGAGACACCTGTGAAGAAGAAGGCTGGCTGATTGACAGGGAAGTTGATTTGAAGAACAGGCTGAGTAAAATTATTTGAAGTTAAACGGTTCGGAAATTGGGCACTCTGCAGTAAATAGCAGGGTGCTTTTTGTCCAAAACAATCTATGATTGAATTAATATGATTTTTTGATTTAAGCCAGGCGGGATGTTAGGCTGCAAAGAGGACAAGGCGTACCGTGGTTGAAAATCCAGAAAATTCGGTATATAATATCTTGTAACAGTAATTATTTGATGGAGGTGTTGTAAATGCCTGATTTTGGACATCCTTTTGCTGGGCTTGCAAAGGAACGCAAGCTTACGGACGAGGAGCTGGTGAGAGCCATACGCTTCATGGTGTCGGCAGAGTATGAAGCGATACAAATGTACATGCAGCTGGCTGAGTCGACGGACAACAAGCTGGCAGCCGAGGTGCTTAAGGATATTGCGGACGAGGAAAGGGTGCACGCAGGGGAATTCCTGAGGCTGCTCAAGGAGCTTGCTCCGGATGAAGAGAAATTTTACGAAGAGGGTGCTCGGGAAGTTGAAGCGGAAATAGAGAAGTTCAGGAAAGAGTAAGCGATCGAAGAGGAAGAGCACACTGCAATGACCTGCAGGGTGCTTTTTCTTATAATATGAAAAATAGAGGAATTGGAAGAGGACCGTAGAATGATATAGTTCATAGGATTAGATTTGTGAGCGGATCCTGAACGCGCGGGAAAGGGGTGAATGCATGACGAACGAGATCTTCGTTATATTAGCCGGACTGCTGGCAAGCAGACTGCTCTTCTGCAGGTTTCCTTTGCTCGGCAGGAGGAAGGTTGAAGTACAGGTCCCCAAGCTGTCCATAATAATACCTGCAAGGAATGAAGCGAAAAATCTGGCCCTGCTCCTGGCGGATCTTAAGGAGCAGAGTCTGCCTGTATATGAGATTATTTGCGTGGATGATGCATCTTCGGACAGTACAGCAGCTGTTGCCGCCTCCTTCGGCGTGAGGCTGATAACCCTCAGGGAGAAGCCGGAGGGCTGGACGGGGAAGTCCTGGGCATGCCATAACGGAGCGGATGCGGCGGGAGGAGATGTCCTGCTGTTCCTCGATGCGGATGTGAGGCTGGGCAGGGAAGGGATCAGCAGGCTGCTCTGCGCATACGAAGACAACGGCTGCACTATATCCGTCCAGCCATACCACATCATGGAGGAGAATTATGAGCGGCTTTCTATGTTTTTCAATATGGTCGAGATTGCAGCGACCGGCCTGGGGCTGCCGTGTAAAAGCAGAAAGACCGGGCTTTTCGGTCCAGTGATACTGATGAGCAGGTTTGACTACCACGGCTTTGGCGGGCATGAATCAATCAAAGGCAGCATAATAGACGATATGGCGATAGGAAGCAGGCTCAAAAGCCTCGGGATTCCCTTCAGGCTGTTTCTGGGAGACAGGGATATTTCCTTCAGGATGTATGCCGGAGGGATTAGGGATCTGATGCACGGATGGACAAAGAACCAGTCGGCCGGAGCAATGAAGACGCCTCCGGATATTTTCTTCATGGTGTTCTTATGGATAACCGCCTGCACATCGGTGCCCATCCAGCTCCTGCGGGCTGCAGCAGAAGGGGACCTGACCTGGCTTGCGGCATACTCGGCACTTTACCTGGTATGGATGCTGGAGCTTCGCAGGATCGCAGTACGCATTGGCAGTTTCGGCACCGGGGATATCATAATGTACCCCGTACATCTGGTTTTCTACCTGTGGATTTTTGCCCTGTCTGCCGTTAAAAGGATATTCCGCCTGAAGGTGACCTGGAAAGAAAGAGAAATAAGATTGGAGAAGTAAGCTATGCAGATATTCTTTATACCCAAGCCTTTGGCGATTATCCTGTGTTTCATCCTCTGGCCCGTGCTCCAGATAGCGGCGGCTGCAGTATGCCATAAGCTGCCAGAAAGGTTCCTCTCGTACTCCTCGTTCTTTTACAGGTCCCACGGCTGGGAGAAAGGAGGGGAGATTTACAGGCGGATATTCAGGGTGCACAGGTGGATGAAACTCCTGCCCGAAAGCGCCGACATCATCAAAGGCAGCTACAGAAAGAAATCGCTGAACGGCATTTCGAAAAGCAGCCTGGAGAAGCACCTGCTGGAGTCCTGCAGGGCTGAAATGACCCACTGGCTTGCTATACCGCCCTTCTGGATTTTTGGCTTGTTTTCGCCCCCAAGAGTGATACTTTACATGCTCATCTATGCGCTTGCCGTGAATCTGCCCTGCATAATCACGCTGCGCTACAACCGGCCTAGGATAGTGAAGCTGCTGGGTAGGCTGGACCGCCACACCCCCGGGGGAAGCGAACATTCTGCGAACAAATAATGAATAAACTGCAAATCAAATCTGAAAGGGGAAGATCGATATGCAAAAAATAGTTCCGCATTTTTGGTATGACAAGGAAGCCAAGGAGGCAGCCCTGTTCTACATCAGCCTGTTTGAACAGTCAAAGCTCGTGTATACCCAAGTCATCAAAAACCCACCACCCTATGGCGATTCGGAACTCGTGAGCTTCGAACTGGCAGGACAGCAGTTCATGGCGATCAGCGCAGGCCCTTATTTCAAGCTCAACCCGTCCATATCCCTTATGGTAGCCTGCAGCTCTGCGGAGGAAGTGGACAGAAAGTGGAAGTCGCTGTCCGAGGGCGGCACCGAACTGATGCCCCTGGGAGAATACCCTTTCAGCAAGCGCTACGCCTGGATTCAGGACCGCTACGGGTTGTCCTGGCAGCTGATGCTGACGGAGGCTGGGCAGGATGCTCAGAAAATCACACCTAATCTGCTTTTCTCGGACGGCGCCTGCGGCAAAGCCGAGGAGGCAGTGAAATACTATGCTGAGGTATTCGAAAACTCGGAAATAGGAACGATAAGCAGATACGCAGAAGGGGAAGCGCAGTCGGCGAAGGCCAAGGTGAATTATGCGGCTTTCAAGCTCGACGGCGTGGCGTTTTCTGCCATGGATAACGGTTATGATGTTGACTACACCTTCAACGAGGCCTTTTCTCTCATCGTAAACTGCAGGGACCAGAAGGAGATAGACTACTTCTGGGAGAGGCTTTCGGCTGTGCCCGAGGCAGAGAATTGCGGATGGTGCAAGGACAAATTCGGGGTCTCCTGGCAGGTTGTGCCCTCAAACATGGAAGAGATCCTGTTCGGCGGGTCAGAGGAGCAGGTGCAGAGAGTGACCGAGGCCTTCCTGAAGATGAAAAAGTTTGACCTGGAGGCGCTGGAGAAGGTTAGGCTGGGAATCAGGGAATAGAATGCTGGGGAGGTCTTGCTGATATGTTAAAAAAGACGGGAGCAATATTATCTGCATGTGATTCGTTTCGGAAGGAGATGGAGAGACAAAATGGACTGTATTTTCTGCGGCTATATTGATCTGAAAGGCAGCATTATCGCGGAGAACGAGCTTGCCTTTGCGATCTATGATACGTTTCCCGTGAATGAAGGGCATGTTCTTGTCATGCCGAAGAGGCATTTC
>JAGFXP010000014.1 GCA_017861315.1 Bacillota bacterium
GAAAGCCACGGCGCGGTGTTTATGTCTGCGCTTTTCAGTATCCTTTTAGTCATGTCCTTATCCATGCAGATTGCGCTGGACATGGGACCTGAGCCCGTATATGGCACGCCGAAGCTCTCAAGCACGCTCTGGACCATTCCGTCCTCTCCGAACCTTCCGTGGAGGACCAGGTATGCAAAATCCAGTCCCTTGGCTTTAGCGAGATCATCCATCTTATCTATCTGAATCTTCACTACATCATATTTTTCCTTGTCGAATGCTGCAAACACTTCTTCCCCTGAGTTAAGGGAGACAGTCCTCTCCGAAGAAACCCCACCCATTATGATTCCTACCTTCATAACATCACACTCCACGCTTTATTAGAATATTTTTAATATTCTTAATTATATTGTACCTCAATTCCCCTCAAAAATCAGCATCTTGGCTAAAATAATTTTGAATGGACTTTCCCGCCGTTTTGCTATATAATGGGGGCATAATTGAATATCAAGTTGTGGGGGAGCCTTTGAGGCTGAGAAGATAAAATCTGACCCTTGGAACCTGATCCAGTTAGCACTGGCGTAGGGAAGCAATTATAGTGGAATTAATCTGCTGTTTTATAGGTGTGTTGCTTTGCTGCTGCACACTTTTTTTATTGCGTCCCGACAAATAAACTTCAAGGAGGAGAAGAATGAAGAAAGTATTGACAATCGCAGGCTCTGACAGCTGCGGAGGAGCCGGAATCCAGGCGGATCTTAAAACCATGAGCGCACTGGGAGTCTACGGCATGAGCGTGATCACAGCCGTCACAGCGCAGAACACGATGGGAGTCAGGGATGTGCAGGAGGTATCGCTCGGCCTCATAGAAGCCCAGATAAGGTCAGTATTCGAGGACATTGAGGTGGATTCTGTCAAGATCGGCATGGTATCCAACCCGGAAATCATCAGGCTGATAAAAAGCCTTCTGGGGGAATATGGCGCCAGAAACATTGTCCTGGATCCCGTGATGGTTTCAAAAAGCGGCTACTACCTTCTAAAGGAAGATGCCCAGGACGCGCTCAATGAGCTGATTTCTTCAGCTTACCTTGTGACACCGAATATCCCAGAGGCTGAGGTCCTTACAGGTATCAGGATACATGACGAGAAGGACATGAAGGCTGCAGCCCTCAAGATTAGGGAAATGGGTGCCTGGAATGTGCTTGTCAAGGGAGGACACAGGTGCAACAACGCCAGCGACGTCCTTTTATCCGGCAACGAATTCCACATACTCGAAGGGAAAAGAATCCTCACCAACAACACTCACGGAACGGGATGCACTCTTTCCTCGGCAATCGCCTCCCATCTTGCCAAGGGATTCGGCATAAGGGACTCGGTGTCTCTCTCAAAGCACTACATAACAAAAGCGATTGAAAACTCCTTCTCTATAGGGGAAGGCGTCGGCCCGGTTGGACATTTCATCGACTTGTATCAGAAGGCGGGTGTTTACTATGAATAAGATAAAGAATCCTTCCATGTTCCTTCTCTGGGCGGGTGCTGCCATATCGATAGCCGAGATCTATACAGGAGGCATCATAGCCCCCCTCGGCCTTGCAAAAGGTCTCACCGCCATACTTCTGGGCCACCTGATCGGTACACTGCTGCTTGCTTTCGGAGGCTATGTCTCCTTTACGGGCGGCAAAAACGCGATGGAGAAGGTCAGGGATTCCTTCGGAAGCGGCGGGGTTAAAATCGTTGCCGCGCTCAATGTGCTCCAGCTCCTGGGCTGGTCTGCCGTTATGATCATACAGGCAGGGCGCGCCCTAAACGGCCTCGTGCCTATGTTCAGCGGACTGGGTCTGATAATTGTCGGAACGATCGTCTTCTTCTGGTTCTTTTTCTTCAACAACTTTTCGAAGAGGATAAACGATGTCTCCGTGCTGCTTCTGATAGTTCTCTGCGGAGTGCTGTCCATGAACTTCTCCGGGACGAACCCAATACTGTCCCGGGATTCAATAAGCTTTGTGCTCGCGCTTGAAATATCCATATCAATGCCAATATCCTGGCTTCCGCTGATCGGTGACTATGCCAAAAACGGAGAGAGCGGCAAGGGCGTTTTCCTCAGCAGCTTTTTCGGCTATTTCCTTGCGAGCAGCCTTATGTACATCCTAGGCCTGCTGATTATGCTATACACAGGGATGGACGTCATAGAATTCCTGTCAACAAACAGCTTCAAACTCGCAGGAATACTTGTAATACTATTCTCGACCGTAACGACCACCTTTCTGGACATATATTCGGCAGTAGTGTCCTCCAAGCAGATATTCAAGGTGGAAAACGAAAACCTGATGGTTCTTGTCTACACGGCTATAGCAACAGCAATAGCCTACGTGTTCCCCATCGAAGGGTACCAGAACTTCCTTCTTCTCATAGGCAGCGTGTTCATCCCTGTATACACCATAGTGTTTACGGACTGCCTTCTCAAATCCGGAGATGAACAGTCTGCCTTCAACGCAGGCGGAATTCTGCTCGCTGCATGCGGAACGATGCTTTACTATTACCTTTCATACAACGGCATAGGTATGCCTACCATGATAGTCCTGCTGTCTGTTTCTACAGCTTACATGGTGCTAATAAAAGCAAAAGAATTTGGAGGAGTTGCAAATGAACAATAATGTAAGATTAGCTGAAATCCTTACAGCGGTGAGGAATAAAACCCCGCTGGTGCATGCCATAACCAACTATGTGACAATAAACGACTGCGCTAACGTACTTCTGTCCTACGGTGCGTCGCCTGCGATGTGCGAATCCTGCGACGAGGTATATGACTTTGCCAGGCTGGCTTCCTCGCTGTACATCAACCTCGGCACCCTCACCAAGGAACAGGAGCAGAGCGTTATCCTGGCAGCGGAATCCGCAAAGGAGCACGGAATTCCGGTTGTACTGGATCCCGTTGCCTGCGGCGCCATTCCCAGGAAGCTTGAGGTGATCGGCAGGATCCATGAGCTGGGAAGGATAGACGTGATAAAGGGAAACATAGGCGAGATTAAGTTCCTTGCGGGGCTTGACTCCGCAACAAGGGGCGTGGATTCCCTGGATACAGGCGACGGCGCGCTGGAAGCCTGCAGGCTTGTAGCATCTAAGTACGGCTGCGTTGTTGCTGCCACAGGCTCAGAGGACTACATCACCGACGGCACCAGGAGTGCTGTGATAAAGAACGGCACCGAGCTCTTCACAAAGATAACAGGCGCAGGCTGCATGACAGGCGCATTATGCGCCGGAGCTGCCGGAGCAAGCGAAGACAGGTTCCTGTCGACTGTTTCCGCCATATTGACCATGAACGTCGCAGGCGAGGAGGCAGCAAAGAAAGCCGCTTTTCCAGGCAGCTTCAGGATGAATTTCATAGATTCAATCTACGCTCTCGATGAAGGAAAGCTCCTAAAGGAAGGTGATGTGGAATGGATATAAAGTCAGCTTTGAAGCTGTACCTCGTAACGGACAGGAGATTCCTAAAGGGAAGAAGCCTGAACGAGTCTGTTGAGTCCGCCATACTCGGCGGAGTGACAATCGTGCAGGTCAGGGAGAAGGACATCTCCTCCAGGCAGTTCTTCGAGATATCGAGGTCCTTGAAGCAGATCACGGATTATTACGGGATTCCTCTCATAATTAACGACAGGATAGATATTGCACAGGCTGTGGATGCTGCCGGAGTCCACCTGGGACAGAGCGACCTGCATATGCTGGCTGCCAGGAAAATACTGGGCGAGGGCAAGATCATCGGAATATCTGCGGGAAATGCAGCGGAGGCAGCGGAAGCTGAGAAATATGGGGCTGACTACGTTGGAATCGGCGCAGTCTTCCCTACAGGTTCAAAAAGCGATGCTGACGATCCGATCGGCATCGCCGGCCTCCGGGATGTTGTTTCATCAATAAGCATACCGTCGGTAGCGATCGGCGGCATAAACAATTCAAATGCGGCTGACGTACTTGCTGCCGGAGTGAACGGCATATCAGTGATATCGGCAATCCTTGACAAGGAAGACATCAGGAAGGCAGCGGAAATTTTAAGCATATAACAGCTTAGGCCACGGGGTACTGTGGCCTGTTTTTTTTACGCGCAACCGAACACAATTCATCCGTTTATTCCTTTACAAATTTAGCACGCTAAAGTATAATATTACGTGTATTCATGTAAACTACATATAATTAAGGGGGAAGACACGGTATGAAAAGAAAACTCACATTGCTCGCCATGACAGTATTTATCGCAACAACAATTTTCGCTGGCTGCTTCAGCAAAGAGACGAAGGACACTTCGCTTGAAGACATTAAATCAAAAGGAAAGATCGTTGTAGGACTTGATGATACATTCGCGCCGATGGGCTACAGGGATGAGACTACAAACGAACTGATCGGCTTTGATATCGATCTTGCAAGGGAAGCCGCCAGTAGAATGGGCGTTACTGCCGAGTTCAAGCCTGTTGCATGGGCCGGCGTTATCCTCAGCCTGGACAACAAGGATATCGACGTAATCTGGAACGGACTCACAATCACCAGCGAAAGAAAAGAAAAGATCAACTACTCAAAGCCATACATCGAAAACAGCCAGCTTATAGTTACACTAGCAGGCTCTGAAATAAAGACAAAAGCAGACCTATCCGGAAAAGTAGTTGCAACACAGCTTGGAAGCAGCTCCGTTGAAGCCATCGAGGCAGACACGGCAACAGCCGATACATTCACTGAACTCAAGAAATTCGACACTTTCACAACAGCCCTGGCTGAACTTAAAGCAGGCAGAGCTGACGCGGTTGTTATCGATGCTCTTGTAGGAAACTTCTACATGGCCAAAGAGCCCGGCGTGTACGCAACACTGGAAGAAAACTTCGGCGAAGAGGAAATGGGCGTTGGCGTAAGAAAAACTGACGAAGCGTTCCTCGCTGAACTCGACAAGGTTCTTGATGAGATGAAGGCCGACGGAACATTTGATCAAATAGCAACAAAATGGTTTGGAACAACAAACATGATAATAAAATAGGAAGTGTAAATTAATGTCTGAATTTATGGAAGCAACATCGTTTATACTGAAGGGATGCACCGTATCTCTGGAACTTTTCGCCATAACGGCAGTACTTTCAATGCCTCTCGGCATTCTGGCCGCGCTTGGCAAAATGTCAAAAAACAAAATATTGTTCGGGATGCTGAGCTTCTATACCTGGATTTTCAGGGGCTCCCCTCTTTTGATCCAGGTGTTCTTTGTATACTTCGGGCTTCCGGTTTTAGGCATATCACTCAATGCCCTTACCGCTGCATCGATCGCCTTCGTTCTGAACTACGGGGCGTATCTTGCAGAAATATTCAGGGGAGGACTCCTGTCGGTGGAAGCCGGACAGATGGAAGCCGCAAGGGCGCTCGGCATGTCCTACTGGCAGGCCATGAGGCGGATAGTAATCCCCCAGGCAGCCAGGAATGCCGTCCCGGCGGTCAGCAACGAGGGCGTAATCCTTGTTAAGGATACATCCCTTATTGCGGTCATCGGCGTTGCCGACATCCTGAGGAACGCTAATGAACTGGTTTCAACGGAGTTTGTTGTATACCCTTTCCTCATTGCAGGATTAGTGTATCTGGTTCTCTCAACCGTAGTACTTGCGGGCTTCGACAGGCTGGAAAAAAAATATTCGGTTTACAGCTAAAAAGCTGGATGCAGCCGCATCCAGCTTTTTCAATTTAAAGGAACACCGCCCTGTCCAGATAAAACAGGTAAAGATACCTTTCCTTGACCTTCGTACCGGTCACCTTCTCCAGGGCCTTCGCGTAGAGATCAATCTGAACCCTGTAGTTCTCGACTACGGTATCCAGGTCCTCCGCGAAGTCGGTCTTGTAATCCAGAAGGACAAGTTCACCGTCCTCCTCGAAATAGCAGTCTATTACACCCTGAAGCACCATGGTTTCGGAGCCGTACACAGCCCTGTCAAGCTCCGGGTATACATCTACAGCCGCAAGCTCGATGAAGAAAGGCGTCTCCCGCCTTAAGCGGGCCGAGGCGGACATCCTCCTGCCCACATCTGACTGGAAGAATTTCAGTATCTTGTACGGATTTATTTCAGCAGCCTCATCCCCGGCAATGAATTCAAGCTCCACAAGCCTTTTTATCTGCTCCTTTATGTCCTCCAGGGAAGACACCCTGCCCGGATCCATATGCTGCATGGCCAGATGGAGCAGCGTACCCTTCATTGACGCCGTCATCCTCTTCCCGCCCTCCAGGAAACCCGGTCTTTTGAGGACCGTCGGCCTGCTGTCCTTAGACTTTTTGAGTTCGGAGACTGAAATCTTTGTAGGTATTCTCGCCGACTCTGCAAATCTGTACTTCCACTGCAGCCTGTTCTGAACTTCCAGCCCTATCCCCTCGCTGCAGGAATCCCCGCCGATCTCCCTGATGAGGCTCGCGAAATCCTGGAAACCATTCTCCTCCTGTGTAATGACGAGTCCGGCCTTGTCAATAATATTGACCTCCCATCTGGAGCAGTCGTCGGCAACATCGATCATTTCCGCAGCTGCACCTCCCTGCCTCCTTATGGTTTGGCCGTCCCTGCACTTAGCCACGGCTGCACCTATCCAGTCCATGTAGCATTTCGAGCCTGCAACGCAGTGCTCGGGGATCTTGGCCCCCCTGTAAGCTGCCGCTTCGCACCAGCGTTCGCAGGTCTTCGCAATGTCCCTTACTGTCCCTGTGATTATAAGCTTCTCCTTCGCCCTGGTGAAGGCAACGTAGAGTATCCTCATCTCCTCGCTGAGGGTTTCAGCCTTGAGCTTCCTCTTTATCACCTGCTTGGGGAGGGTGGGGTAGGATATCCGCCTCTCGTAGTCCACGTAGTCCGGGCCGAAGCCAAGCTCCTGATGGAAGAGTATGTTCCTGTTCGCGTCCATCATGTTGAAATTCCTTCCCGTGCCGCAGAGGAACACTACCGGGAACTCCAGCCCCTTGCTCTTGTGGATGCTCATTATCCTGACCACATTCTGGTTTTCGCCCAGGATCTTGGCGCTTCCCATGTCGCCGCTGCTGCTCCTGAGCTTCTCAATGAAATTTATGAAGTTGAACAGCCCCTTGTAGCTTGTGCTCTCGAACTCCCTTGCCCTCTGGAAAAGCAGCCTCAGGTTCGCCTGCCTCTGCTCGCCCTGCGGCATCGTTGCAGCAAAGCTGTAATACGATGTGTCCGAGTAAAGGAACCATATGAATTCGTCGATCTTCATATACGACGCTTTGTCCCGCCACTCCTGAAGCTTGCCCAGGAATGCGGACACCTTGCCCTTGGCCGCGAATTCGACCTCCTCCAATGATTCGAGTATCTCATAGAAGGATACTTCTCTGTCTGTTGTCCTCAGGTCAATAAGCTCCTCTGGCGTAAAGGAGAAAATCGGCGAACGCAAAACTGCTATCATAGGTATGTCCTGGAGCGGATTGTCGATGATCTGCAGCAGTGACATCATCGTCTTTATCTCTATTGTATCGAAATAGCCGGTGGCAGTGTCTGCGAATGCCGGGATGCTGTGAACCGAAAGTTCATCGAGGTAAACCTTAGCCGAAGCTTCCGTTGCCCTCATCAGTATGACGATATCGCGGTAAGTCAGCTCCCTTTCCGCTCCCGTTTCCCTGTCGTGCACCAGGAACCCTTCCTCCATCATCTCCCTTATCCTTTTGGAAACGAACCTTGCCTCTGTCTGTATGCTGTCAAGCTCCTCCAGCTCCTCGGGGCAATCCCCCGCCTTGTCGATAATGTTTACTTCAATGCTGTTCTGCTTCGCGCAGTATTGCGCGCCGCACAGAAGCGCTTCGCTGTCGTCGTATTCAAGCTCGCCCATGTCGCTTGACATAATCTGCTTGAATATGTAGTTGACGCCGTCTATTATCTCTTTCCTGCTCCTGAAATTCTTGTAGAGCTTTATCTTCTTTCCCGGCTCGCCTACCGAACTGCCGTAGGATTTATACTTCAGGAGAAAGAGTTCGGGTTTGGCATGGCGGAACCTGTAGATGCTCTGCTTCACGTCGCCCACCATGAACACGTTCCCCTTGTCCTTTCTGCAGATCCTGCTCATTATCTCTTCCTGGACCTGGTTGCTGTCCTGGTACTCGTCTATCAGGATCTCTTCGAACCTTTCCCTGTAGCCAAGCGCTGATTTTGACGGCATCCCGTCCTCTGTCAGTATGTCCAGTGCGAAATGCTCGAAATCGTTGAAATCTATAAGGCCTCTTTCCCTCTTCTTCTGTCCGAATCTGCTGCTGAACTCCACGGTGGTGTCCGACAGGGCCTTGATGTGCGGATACATGCTTCCCATGCTTTTTCCCGCAGCGGCTGTGTTGCTGAAGAGCTCCTTCCTCAGGACATCGAGCTTCTTTTTCAGGTGGTCCCTCGCATCCTTTGCCATGTCCCTCTTTGAAGACGCTTCCTCGCTGAGCTTCCTGATGGCCGGCAGCTTCGCAAACTGGAATTTACACAAGCCTTCACCCAGCTCGTCCCAGGAGTCTATGTCCATCAGCAACCGCGAAGCATCCGCATCGGCTTTGAAGATTGGCAGATAGGGAGCCAGCTCGCCGCAGCCCTCGATGAGCTCCACCGCCTTCTCCATCCTGCAGTGGCAGCCTTCGAGCTCCCTCTGCACATCTTCAATGAGTATCCTGGCCCAGGCTGAGCTTCCGAAGTCATAATCCTCGCTGACATTGAAGAGCTCAGCCTGTTCGCCCAGCCATTTTGAAGGCCAGGGCGTGCTCACCGCAAACCTGTAGAGGTTCTGGACCAGGTCCTGGATGACTTTGTCGTCGCTGTCGCCCAGCGCCTTGACAAGGTTTATGAACGCCTCATCCCCCATATCGAATTTGTCCTCGAAAAGCTCGTCCATGACCTCCTGCTTCAGCAGCACAGCCTCGGTCTCATCGCATATCCTGAAATTCGGCTCTATGTCCAGGAGGTGGAAATTGCTTTTTATAACCCCCAGGCAGAATGAATGTATGGTCATTATGTTCGCCCTGCTTAGCAGCGTCAGCTGGCTCTGGAGCCTCATTGATGAAGGGTTCCTGTCCAGTTCCCTGGTTATGGCATCCCCTATCCTCTCCCTCATTTCCGCTGCAGCGGCGTTCGTGAAGGTAACCACCAGCATCTTGTCGATATCCACAGGCTCATCGTCATCCATTATCTTCTCTATAATCCTCTGCACAAGCACCGCGGTCTTTCCGGCGCCGGCCCCTGCCGCCACCAGAAGGTTGCAGCCCCTGTCGCCGATGGCGTCCTTCTGTTCGTCTGTCCATTTTGTATTGCTCATATTGCTCACCTGTCCCTCTTGTTATTAGAATCCACCGGTTCCGCCGCCTCCGGCACCGCCGCCTCCGCCTGAAGCAGCGCCTCCGCTTCCGGTAGAAGGCACGGCAGTCTCGCCAAATGCCGTGTTTATGCTGTCATCGAAAGGGTTTCCCCCTTCCGAATTTGTAAGGATGATGTACCAGTATATCCAGTAATAGCTTCCGTTGCTGGCATATTCATCCGAAATTTTTAGCCTGTATTTTCTCAGTGTCTTGCTGTTTACCCCAAGCGCCAGCGAGTATATCAGGTACATGTCCATATGGTCACCGACATCGCTTTTCCTGATGTATTGCCTGAAGGCCTTCCACCTCTTCCGCATTATCTCGCCCTTGTCGCTCCTCCTGTTTATTATGATCAGGCTCTGAACCAGCAGTGCAAGGCCGATTGCTGCAGACAGCAGCCCGAAGAGGCTTCCCATCCCCGTGAATATGAAGCCCGAAATCATCGCGATTAAGGAGAATGCCAGCATAGGCACCCCGAATTTCTTTCCCGTTTCATCCAGGTACCCCCTGGCTGCAGCTTCGTCCTTAACCAGCGTGCTCCAGGTTTTGAAATGCTCCCCGAACTCAGCTGCGTTATACTTGGCCTGATCCCTTATTGCGCCCAGTGTAACGCTGCGGCCATCCCCGGCACTGTCTATGATCCAGGAGAGGAAAAACTTTTCATGCTCAAGCAGGCTGCCGTCCGGCTCCTTTGCACTTGCTATTTCGAAGTCTTCCTCTGTCTGGGCAATTGTCAGGTATCCTTTCCTGTTAAGGTCCAGCAGTGTCGCCAGGATATCAGTTGTAGTCAGACCGTTTGAGAAAAGCATCTTCACCACCGCAGGGGTGCATTCCTCCGGGAATATGCTGTAATAGTCCTCTGGGTTGTACCTTTTCTTCCTCCTGAACCTGACAATCGAAAGCACGAAAAGGGCAGTTCCCAGAAGCGCCATTGAGATCGATCCGTACAGTGAGACATTGTTTCTGAAGATAATATCGGAGGCATATCTGTTCTCCTCCTCTACGATGTCGTCGAATGCATTCTTATTCACTTCATTCATAGACTGTCCTATGTATCCGGGTGGAAAAAGCACCCTGGCAGCTATGAGTTTTCCCGGTTCAACACCAACCGCGTTCAGAAGTATGCTGTCAGCGCCGAATCTGATATCGCAGCCTTCCGGTCCGTGTGCATAAATCCTGACCCCGGGATCGGATATTCCGCCGGGCAGCGTCAGACTCACTTTTAATTTGTCGACCCGGGTTTCGTTTCCTTCTCCCAGGTAATTGTAGAAAAACTCCCCTGTATCGTTATATCTTACAGCCACATCCATGACCCTGTATGCAATCCTGAATGTCCTGACTTCGTCTTTGGAGGGGAAGTATATTTTGACGGTTTCCGAGCCTCGTTCAGAAATGATCTCATATACACCTGAGTCACCGTTCCGGGCTGATTCCACAAGCTTCAGCTCCTGGGAACCCTCCCCGGAAATCTGGTATGCCTGAAGGCCGGTTATGCCTCCCGTGTCGTTTGTACCTATCTCCCTGAACACGCCGTTGAAGCTGTCCGAGAATTCATAGGTTATATCCTCGGTTATGTCCACCGAGCCGTCGCTGTTCAGCCTTGATTCTATGTCCCAGTTCAGTACCCTGAGTCCCGGATCAGCTTTTGCCGTAAAATTACCCGGAATAAAAATGTATGAAAATACCAGCAACAGCACTGCCAAAACCGCTGAAAACATCTGAAAAACCTTCTTCATAAAAGCTCTCCTCCCCCTGTATCCTTCTACATATATTATATCCTATATCGCGAAATATTTTATTATTTTTTGACAAAAAAACTCTTGCATTATTATAATGACCATCGTATAATTATACAAAAGATATTAAAATAATTGTTTGGAGGGAGTAGATAAATGGAAAACAAAGTCGTCGTAAGAAAGGCAGTGCCTGGTGATGCGCAGTTCATATATGGTATAACGAAAGAGGTCTTCAAGACATACCAGGAGCAGGCTGGAATCGCCGGAAAAATCGCAGCTGTGAATGAGACAATCGCGGATATAATTAAGGATATCGAGACAAAGCATGTCTTCGTTGCAGTAATGGACGGACATGTTATAGGAAGCGTTCGAATTGAGATTTTCGACGACGGGACAGCATACCTAAGCCGTTTCGGGGTTGATCCTCATATCCAGAGCAAGGGAATAGGCCGGGCTCTGATCGCGGAAGTTGACAATCTCATGGAGGAGTCAAATGTAAAGACACTTTGCCTTCACACTGCATCGCGCATGCTTTCCCTGGTCCGATTCTACTACGGACAGGGTTTCTACATCGATTCAACCACAAGTGACCGAGGATATATACGAGCTTTACTATGCAAGGAATACGAGGCTGCACAGACCGCCGACATGTTTCGATCAAACGTAGTATAACCTTAAAATAGCAAGAGCCGGGGAAATAAACCCGGCTCTTTTTTAGTCCTTCAATTCTTCTAATCCGTTTTTTATAGTGTTGTACACGGTATCCGAAAGGTTTCTCCTGTCCTGTTCAGACAGTCCGCTGATCATGACCGGCTTGTGCACTATGAGATTCATCACATGCCCCCTGACCTGGTTTCCTGTCTCCAGAACCTTGTAGGTCCCGTCCAGGGTTATTGGGACGATAGGCGCTCCCGCTTTGACGGCAAGCTTCATGCTGCCCTTGTGGAAAGGCGCCATCTGCGATTTTAGGCTTCTCGTCCCTTCAGGGAATATCACCAGTGAATATCCCTGCTTGATCCTTTCAACACCCTCGTTTATCGATTTCATCCCTTCCCTCACATTGCTCCTGTCCATGAATACGGAGTGTATTGCATTGATCCAGAACCCTATGAAGGGATATCTCCTTATTTCTTTTTTTGCTATAAAGCCGAACTGCTTGTCGATGTTTGACATCAGAAGGAATACATCGAATATCGCCTGATGGTTGCTGACGAATACGCATGCTCCCTCCGGAATATTCTCCAGGCCTTTAACTACCATCTTGCTGTCCGATATCTTCATAAAGTGGTTTACCATCTTCCTCGCAGTCCTGTACACATACTCGTCTGTATCCCTGACAGATTTCCTCCTTAGGAAAAATGTGTTCACAGCCCCTATGGTTGTCATCACCAGCATGTAGACCCCGAAATATGCATAGTATAGTAGTTTAATCATCTGTCTTCACCTGTCTATATCTTGAATTTCTGAACCATCTCGTTGAGAAGCTGGGCCATCTCCGCCTGGTCCTGCGCGGTGTAGGCAACCTGCTCAATCGCCTTTGTGGTCTCGTCAATGTTTTCCTTTATGCTCTCAGTTTTTTCATTTGAAACCTGAGCGGATTCCGACAGGTTCTGAATCGCGCCGTTGACCTGCTCGACGGTAGCCGCTATCTCCTCTGACATAGCCGCTATCTCGTCCGACATCTTGCTTACAAAATCCGAGTCGCTGTAGTACTGCCTGCCTGTGGTGCTGTATGCGTCAAACTGCTTGTTGACATCATTGTTTATGAAATGCAGAATGTCGCTGCTTGTGTCTATGCTGCTCCTGAAAGCGCTCTGCACCTGGGTTATGGTCTCCTGTATGCTTGAGACAGCCTGTGAGGACTGCTCTGCCAGCTTCCTTACCTCCTCGGCTACGACTGCGAAGCCTCTTCCGTGCTCGCCTGCCCTCGCTGCTTCTATTGCCGCATTAAGTGCAAGCAGGTTTGTCTGGTCGGCTATGTTGGCTATGGCGTCCGCCATCACCTTTATGTTTTCGACCACTTTTCCGTCCTCGATGGCTTTCATCATCTTTTGTTTCTTTTCATCGTAGATCTTCCTGGTTGCATCTATGGCCTTGTCGCTCTTCTCCTTGACCTCCAGGGCTCTCACCTTCGCTCCGCTGGCGTTGTTGCTGCCCTCCAGGGCTTTCTGCGAAAGTTCGTTTATGCTTGAATCAACCTCTTCGATTGAAGCGCTGATTTCCTGGGAAGCTGCGCTTGAGTCCTGGACTCCATCCGCTATCTCGTCCACAGATTCCTTTATGGAGATTGCCTTTGAGGTGAGCTCCTCCACAGTTGCTGAAAGCTCCTCTGCAGAAGCGCTGAGGTTCTGTGCGCTTCCCATCAGCCCCACCATGAAGGTCCTGAGGTCCTCCTGCATATTGTCGATGGACATGCTGAGGTGTCCCAGCTCATCGTTGCTGTAATGGCTCTCCTGCTTTTCGTCCCTGGTGAAATCGCCCTTCGATATGCGTTCAACCTTGCCTATCATGATGTTGAGCGGCCTGAAGGTCCTTCCGAGAAGCCATATCAGAAGCACGATCATTATGATTATCGACAGCCCGATATAAAGCGTGAACTGTGACTGAAGGCTTCTGAGAGGCTGCATCACCTGGCTTTCAGGCACTGCAAAGCCGAACGTCCAGTCTGTTGTTTTTATCTTTGATGTAACATAGTATTTGCTTATGCCGTCATAATCCTGGACGGTGGTAACTGTATTGTTGTTTCCGTCCAGCTTGTCATAAACCGCTGCAAACCTTCCGTCAAGCACGGTCCCGAGATTGAAGCTGCCCGCTTCGTTCGGCTTGAATTCGGGATTTTCGTGAACCACGAAATTTTTGCCGGCGTCGAGAAGGAACCCGTAGGAGCCTTCACCTGATTTTGCCTCAGAGGTGAGGTTCATGAGATATTCCGCAAATATGTCCGCTCCCGCAACACCTATTATCTCTCCCCCGGATTTGACAGGAACCGCAATGGTGATGACCATTTTGCCTGAAAACAAATCCTTGTACGGGGCAGTGTATATCAGCTTTCCCTGACTGACAGCTTGCTTGTACCACTCCCTTGTTGTGGGGTCGTAGCCTTCCGGAGTCAAGGACATTGAATTTGAGTCGCCTATAAGCGTTTTGTCTGCGTAACCCACATATAAAGCCGCAAATTCGGCATTGGCTTCCGTCTCCCTGTTGAAGTAGGCCTCCAGCCCCTGCTTGTCGGTTGGTTTGCTGGCCTCCACGTCTCCGCCGACCTCTTTAATGATTTCCCCCTGCATCTCAAGCCATCCGTCAATAGTGGCCGCGTATGTGTTTGACTGATTGCGTATTTTCGACAATGTCTCTTCGGTTATGCTCTGCTTTGCATTGTAGTAGCATATGACCGAGAGCATCAGCATGCATAAAGTCGAAATTACCACCGCCATCATGGTGATTTTGCCTTTGATCGATTTCATGATGTTCCCCTTTCGCGCTGAACTATATATGAATATGATATTATTTTTATACAGTTTTGTCTATTTCTTTTTCTATCAGCTCCCAGGCTTCCTCCTCTTTTATATCCTTCAGTACCCTGTACCTGTTCCCCCTGATAGAAGGGTCGAACTGGCATACTGACGAATAGGAGCAGTACCTGCAGGGAGAATCGCCTCTCTTGCTGTACGGACTGATGTCTATGTTTCCTTCAAGTATCTCCTCGCAGATTCCGCTGATGGCCTTCCTCACATAGGCCCTGAGCGCCTGGAACTGTTCTTCTGTGGCCGTTGACGAGGATCCCTCGCTGATGGTCCCGTCAGTCTTGATGCGGACGGGTATAATGTCGGAAAACCCTGAAATCTCGGAGTCCATGCATCTAATTATTTCCTCGTCCTTAATCAGAAGGCCGCTCATCTTGAGGCCGCACATTATCTTCTTCTCCAGCTCATCCTCGCCCAGCTCCTGGTCTGCTTTGACCAGCGGGTCGTCCAGCTTGAAGTAGAGGATCCCTGCCGGCAGCATTTCGCAGCCCGTTTTCCTGCCAAGCTCTGTGAGTATTGCGTCCAGGTAAACAAGCAGCTGGAGCTGGAGCCTGTGGTAAACATCGCCAACCCTGAAATCCTTGTTCCCCGACTTGTAGTCCACGATCCTGATGTATGCGCCGCCTTCCCCGCTATCCATGCTGTCGGCCCTGTCTATCTTGCCTATGATGCTCACTTTTTCCCCGGAGCTCAGCTCCACCTCTATTGCCGGGAAATCGCCCTCATAGCCGAAGGAAAGCTCGTAGCCCACGGGAGCGAACTCGCCCCTCTTCATGTGCTCCGATATGAGCGAGACCGACCTGTTCAGAACGCCTTTCACGTGCTGGGCCACAAAGGCGTAACGCTTGGAACTGCTCAATATGGAGGAAGCTGTCTTGCACACCTGCTCGTCTACTATCTCAGATATCAGCTCCTCCTGGCGCTCCCTGCTGATCTCTCCCCAGCCTGAGCCCTCCTCCTCAAGCTTCTCCGAGTAGGTGCGCAGCGACTCGTGCATAAGGGTGCCTATGTCCGGCTTGCCCAGCTTGTATTCCTTCCTCTCCCTGGCCCCCAGGCCGTACTGTACGAAATAGGAGAAAGGGCACTCCACGAATTTCTCGAGCCTTGAGACGCTTACATTCAGGTTTTTTCCGTAGAGATTCCTGATCTTTCTGGAATCGAAGACCTCGGCTGTGTTCTCGTAGGAAAAGCCCTCAGCCGCAGCTTTAAGCCTTCCCTTCCACTGCTCATCCCTGCTGTACCAGTTTATTGCGCACCTGAGGACGCTGCTGTCAGGATGGTCCTTTATGAGAGTCAGCATTTCGTTGAAGACGGGCCTCCTGGACGTTATGTCCCTGAGCAGCCCCTCCTCGGTGGTGTCCTTTATGATGCTGTTCTCCTCCCTCACCCTGGGGAACACTTTTTTGAGCCTCGATATTATTATCGACGGCCTTTTGGGCTTCCCGTCGAAATCGGACACCGGGAAGCTCAGCCTCAGGTACCTGTCCGCTGTGGTAAGCGTTGTGTAGCTGAGGAACTGCTCCTCAAAGGCCAGGCTTTTTGAATCCTTCATGACCTTCACGCCCTTGGATATGAGCGCTATCCTGTCCTCATCAGCAAGTATGCCCTCCTTCGAGGAAGCGGCGGGGAACACCCCGTCGTTCACCCCGATTATATAGAGGACGCTTATCTCGTGGCTCCTGAGCCTCTGTATCGTACCCACGAGCACCTGGTCGATTGCCGGCGGTATAATCCCTATCTCGTATTCCTCGAAGCCCGCCCCTATTATTTTAGAAAATTCATCGCCGGTGATAGGCTCATCGCCCAGGACCTCCACGACCTGTTCAAGGAGCTCCACTATTATATCCCATACCTGCTCATACTCCTGGGCTCTGTCAAGCCTTCCCAACTCCTCGAATTTGGCTATGAGCATCTCTATGGTTTCCGGTATCCTTATCTCGCACATGAACTCGTAGAGGGCCTCAGCCATCTCCCTTGCACCGTGCCTGCCCTTGATGTTTCGGGACAGCTTCAGCAGCGGTCCCGCCACCTTGTCCCTCGTCTCATTGACTCTCTCTATATATCCGGCTTCCACCTCCGAGATCTCCTCGGGATCGAACCCGTAATTTATTGAACGTTCCCACTTCCCGGCCTCGGTCCACTTCTTCCCTCTTATGCCGTTTGAAAGCACATAGTTCTCAAGAAGGTCTATCTCTCCGCGTTCAAAGCCCAGCAGTCCGGTCTTGAGATACCTGAACATGTTCTCATAGGACCAGTTCTTCGAAACGATCTCCAATGCGGAAGTCAGGAGGACTACCAGCGGCGAGTTGACAATCTTGTTTTTGCCGTCGATGAAGAACGGAATTTCATATTCTTCGAAAATCGCATGGACAAGGCTTTCATAGCCTTCCAGGTCGCCGCATACGACCGCGATATCCCTGTACAGGACGCCCTTGTCCCTGCAGAGCCTTACGATGTCCCTGGCGGTTTCCTCCACCTCGGAGTACTTGTTGAGAGCCCTCAGAATGCTTATATGCTTTGTCTCGTCCTCATAGACGCTGTACGGATAGGAGAACAGGTTCTGTTCGAGATGCCCTATCTCGGTGCAGCCCGCGAACCTGCCTGACCGCCTGCCGTCTATATACACCGGCTTGTCCCAGGCTATGCTGAGGCCTTCTGTTATCCTCGCAAGGTCATCCTCCGTGTTCTTCATCGGCAGGAACACATCTGTATTGTCCCTGCTTCCGCCGCTGCCTTCCGAGCACAGCGTCACGTTTATCCTCCTTGCCTTTGTGAAGAGTTTTTCCAGTATCCTGTATTCCTGCGGGGTGAAGCTCGCGAACTCGTCCACCCATATCTCTGCTCCGTCAAAAATATGCGACCTCTCCAGCTGCGAAGCCAGCATCGTGAGATCGTCTTCCGGATCTATGTACCTCTCGTGCAGCCTGCTTTCGAATTCGCTGAATATGACATAGATGTCCTCCAGCTTGTTTTTCAGTGCGGTGTCCTCCACCGCATCAACGCCCTTCCTTATATCCTCCGGGGTGATGCCGTACCTCTTGAATTCCGTGATTATGTCGGACACGCCTGCAACGAAGCCCTGCTTCTTCGCAGCCTTGCCGAACACCTTCAGCCTTCCGCTGCTGCGCGACATTATGCTGTATATGAGCATGCTCTTTCCCGCAGTGTTCATGTGCTTTCGGGCCAGGCCTCCCGTCTCCGAGAAAACCTTCTGCGCCATCCTGCTGAAGCTCATCACCTGGACCCTGAAGGCCCCCCTCTCGCCAAGGTATTTCAGGACATTCTTTTCAGCCTGAAAGGAAAACTGTTCAGGCACAAGAAGGATAAGCGGGTTGTCCGCTCCCCTGTCGATCTTCTTTTTTATATCCTCAAGGCAGAAGGTGCTCTTGCCGCTTCCCGCCCTGCCGTAAATAAATCTAAGGCTCATGTTGTACCTCCTTAAGTTTCTGTTTATATTTTACCATAGATTCCAAAAATTCTTTACAATTGCACTTGAATTTTTTCTAATACAATCTATAATTATAGGTAGAGCTAATCAATATTAATTAGCAGTTAATAAAAAATATCACAAATTCGAGGAGGATTTATTATGAAAAAGTACGTTTGTTCAGTATGCGGATATGTTTACGACCCTGCGATAGGTGACCCTGACAATGGCGTTGCAGCCGGAACAGCTTTTGCTGATGTTCCAGAAGACTGGGTATGTCCTCTTTGCGGCGTAGGCAAGGATATGTTCAACGAAGAATAAAATTTCTTAGCGGCAGCCTTAAAGGCTGCCTTCTAATTTACGGAGGTGCAAGCCATGGTGAAAGGCAGAATCCATTCCATCGAAAGCATGGGTCTGGTGGACGGACCCGGCATAAGGACAGTAGTCTTCATGCAGGGCTGTGCGCTGCGCTGTGCATACTGCCACAACCCGGACACCTGGAGCCTTACAGGCGGATATGAGGTAGATTCCGGGGAGCTGATCGAAAAGCTCATCAAATTCAAGCCTTACTACAAAAGCTCGGTTGGAGGCGTTACCTTTTCAGGCGGAGAGCCCCTTCTTCAGCCTGAGTTCCTGCTCGAAATGCTCAAGCTCTGCAGGAAAAACAATATCCACACTGCGGTGGATACTGCCGGCTTCGGACTCGGTGATTATGACGAGCTCCTGAAGTACACTGACCTGGTTCTTTTTGACCTGAAGCACTCCACACGTTCTGGCTACGATTCTCTTGCCTGCGGGGACATGGGGAAGGCGCTGGAGTTCATTGAAGCACTCAACCGCTCGGAGGCTAAGGTCTGGATAAGGCACGTTGTTGTGCCGGGCCTGACCGATTCAGCCGAGCACATCAAGAAGCTCAGGGAGATAATCGGCACCGTAAAGAATGCGGAGAAGGTTGAACTTCTCCCCTACCACACGATGGGCGTCGGCAAATACGCTGCTCTAGGCATCCCCTATAAGCTGGAGGGAGTCCCGCCCATTGACAAGGAAATTATAAAAGAACTGGAAAAGCTGCTGGACCTTCAGGATTAAAACTGAAAGTCCGGCAGCTTTATTTTTTGATGATTATATCTTCGAGCCTGATCTTAGGCACATGGTGGTTTCCGTCCTCGTCCATCCAGTACTTCGTATCCCCGCCGAGATCTATCTCGTCCAGGATCACGCTCTGGTCTGGTTTCCCTATGGCAATGACATACTGGAGCTCCAGATCTTCCTTTATGCCGAAAGCATCGATCAGCTTCTCCTTGTCCAGGGCTCCTATTATGCAGCCTCCCAGACCCTTCTCCACTGCTCCCAGGAGTATGCTCTGGCACGCTATGCCCATATCGGTCTGGACAACAAAGGAGTTCCTTCCCTTGTCCTTGAGCATCAATATGAACGCGGAAGGCCTCTGTCCTTCCTTTGGCCCGCCCCAGTCCTTCAGGAAAGCAGCCCATCTTATGTTGGGGTATACCTTTTCCCTTTCGGCCCTTTCCGTTACAAGCATGTATCTCAGGGACTGCATGTTCATCCCGCAGCCCGAAAGCCTGGCCAGGTTTACCAGCGACCTGAGGGTTTCCTGCGTCACCTCAGCATCCTCGTGGAACTTTCTGTAGCTCCTGTTCTTTTCAATCAGTTCCCTTATCATTGCTGGGCCACTTCGTTCTTTTTGAGAATATCTCCGATGGCTGCGATGCTCCCGAGGGACGACAGGGTTTCATTAGGCAGGATGAGCTTGTTTGAAGGGTACTTGGCCATTTCCTGCAGAGCTTCCACCTGCTTCAGAGCGATTACCCTCTCGTTTGTTCCCGATTCCAGGATGGCCTTGTTGACCTGCATGTAGGCGTCTGCCTGGGCCCTTGCGATTTCAGCTATGGCAATAGCTTTACCTTCAGCTTCAAGTATCTGGGACTGCCTCTTTCCTTCCGCGAGCCTGATATTGGCTTCCTTTTCAGCTTCCGCCGAAAGGATCTTTGCCTGCTTTTCTCCTTCGGCCCTTGCAATGTCGCTCTGCTTCTCGCCTTCAGCCTGCAGTATGACGGCTCTCTTGTCCCTCTCCGCCCTCATCTGCTTTTCCATAGCCTGCTGGATCTCGCTAGGAGGGAGTATGTTCTTGATCTCGACGGAGAGTATCTTTATTCCGTAGGCGTCTGTTATCTCGTCCACTACCTGCAGGAGTTTGTTGTTGATCTGGTCCCTTCCGGAAAGCGTTTCGTCAAGGGACATGTCTCCGACTATATTCCTCATGTTCGTGATCGTTGAGTAAACGATACCTGACTTGTAGTTCTCTATGTTGTAGACGGCATCCCTGGAGTCGATAACCTTGTAGAATATTACGTTGTCTATGCTTATCTTTACGTTGTCTTTTGTTATTACGTTCTGTGGCTCTATGTCAAGTATCTGCTGCTTCGTGGAGACCTTCTTCCTTACAAAATCCACAAACGGTATTGTGAAGTGCCAGCCGGGCTCCAGTATCTTATGGAACTGCCCGAGCCTCTCGAGCACGAATACGTATCCCGTGTTTACAACCTTGATCGACGTGACCAGCAGGGCCACTATTAGTATCAGAATAATGATAAAAAACAGACTATCCATTCTTATTCCCCTTTCTTCTCAACCCTTTTGATTAACAGCTTGTTGCCTTCAAGTCCTACGATTTCGACGCTGTCGCCTTTTCTGATGTCCTCTCCTCCCGCCTTCTGAACGGTCCAGTAGATGCCGTCGACCTTGACACGCGCCCTCTCCGTGATCTCCTCGTCGGCCGTAAGCCTCCTGCCGATGTAGCCCTGTTCAGTTGTCTTTGCGCCGGTCACGGATTTTTTCAGTGTCTTTTTAACCACCGGATATCCCAGAAGCATCGAGACAACGCTCACGGTCAGGAATACGATCAGCTGAACCGTGAAAGAAAAATTCAGCATAAGAGCTATGATTGCTGCAATTGCGCCCAGTGCGAACCACATGAACAGGAAAACGCTTGTGATTATGTCCGCCGCGATCGCTATTGCTCCGACTATAATCCAGAGAAGTATGGAACCTTCCATATGACCTCCCCCCCTTCTATATTTATTATACAACAAATTCCATATTTGAACACCCAATTCATTGACAACAATTGCATTTTGAATGATAATGGATACAAAATATTGAACGGAGGAATAGCAATGTTTTTAAATAGAAATTCACAATTCATAAGGGTTGCGGCGGCTTGCCCGGTTACCAGCGTCTCGGACACAGCCTTCAACCTGGCAAACATAAAGCAGTGCATAGATGAGGCGGAGGAGGCCGGTTCAAAGCTAGTGGTTTTTCCCGAACTCTGCATCACCTCCTACACCTGCGCGGACCTCTTCGGCCAGCAGCTCCTCCTGACATCGGCAATCGAGGCAGTGGAGGAACTGTGCGCATCCACCATAAGCAAGGACATCCTTGTGGCTGTAGGCGCGCCATTCATGTGGCGGAACGCACTGTACAACTGCGCCTTCATAATTTTCAGGGGGAAGGTACTGGGAATCGTACCTAAGAGCTATATCCCCAACTATACCGAGTTTTACGAGAAAAGATGGTTCAGCGAAGGCCTGGGACTTTACGGCCTGGAGGTAAAGCTTCCCTTCCAGGAAAACGTCCCTTTCGGTACCGACCTCATTTTCACTGCAGGAAATATCAAGTTCGCCTTCGAAATCTGCGAGGACGTATGGGTTCCTGTTCCTCCCAGCTGCTATCTGAGCCTTCAGGGCGCCCATATAATCGGAAACCTCTCCGCTTCAAACGAGGTGGTCAGCAAGGCCGATTACAGAAGGAGCCTCATAGAAAACCAGAGCGCCAGATGCATGGCCTCCTATATCTACTCCTCGGCTGGTGTATTCGAATCCAGCACTGACCTTGTCTTCAGCGGGCATATGATGATCAGCGAAAACGGAGCCATGCTCAAGGAAAACGAGAGATTCAACAGGGAAAACGAAGTTATAACATCAATAATAGATGTGGACAGGCTAATCAGCGAGCGTCTGAAAAATATTAGCTTCAAGGACAACATCCAGATGTGCCCTTTCCAGTCAAGGGAGATCGCATTCGAGTTCGGGAGCCTCGGCTTCGGAGACTTCGACAGGTTTGTCGACAAGCATCCCTTTGTGCCTTCAAACCCTGCCCTTAGGGACAAGCGCTGCAAGGAGATCTTCAGCATCCAGGTCGCTGCCCTTGCCAAGAGGCTTACACACGTCAGGCTGAAAAGAGCGGTTATCGGAATATCCGGCGGCCTCGACTCGACGCTGGCTCTCCTCGTGATCACTAAGACCTTCGACAAACTAGGTATACCAAGGGAAAACATAATCACGATAACGATGCCCGGCTTCGGAACCACGGACAGGACCTACAACAATGCAGTGGAGCTGTGCAGGCATCTGCGCACCGATTTCAGGGAGATCTCCATAGTCCCTGCGTGCCTCCAGCACTTCAAGGACATAGGCCACCCTGCGGATGTCCACGATGTCACCTACGAGAATGTACAGGCCAGGGAGCGGACCCATATCCTCATGGATACAGCAAACAAGGAAAGCGCCCTTCTCGTCGGCACTGGAGACCTGTCGGAGATTGCGCTGGGCTGGTCCACCTACAACGGGGACCATATGTCAATGTATGGCGTCAACTGCTCCGTGCCAAAAACCCTCGTAAGGTATCTGGTCGGCTACGTTGCGCAGAAGGAGGTTGAAAAGGATATCTCCGATATTCTTCTCGACATACTCGACACGCCTGTAAGCCCGGAGCTCCTGCCAAAGGACGAGTCAGGCGAAATAACCCAGAAGACAGAGGACCTCGTTGGCCCTTATGAGCTCCACGATTTCTTCCTTTACCACTTCATCAAGCAGGGAGCCGCCAAGGGTAAGATACTTTTCCTTGCAAAGCAGGCCTTCGGCGATGACTACGACGAAGATACCATCAGGAAGTGGCTTGACAAATTCATAATGAGATTCTTCACGCAGCAGTTCAAGCGCTCTGCAATACCTGACGGTCCTAAGGTAGGAACCATCAGCCTGTCGCCCCGCGGAGACTGGAGGATGCCGAGCGATGCCAGCTTCAGCCTTTTCCTGGGCGATTAACTGGCAATATATGGTTGCCTGCCATATCGGATATTATATTTGACGAAAATGAAAGGAGGGAGCTGAGCTCCCTCCTTTCATTTCTATCTTCCAATATCCTTTTTTGCGAAGCAGTAGAAAATAACCTTCACTGCCCTGCCGTATGCCGGTGAATCGGGATTGTTGCATCTGCCTGTGGAAAGGCCGTTGTAGGTAACGTCGCATCCGCATATTTTTCTCGGGCCTTCCCAGAGAGCACAAGCTCCGCAACTCTTCTCATCAAATCTTACAGTTACATCAGCCATAAAACATCCCTCTTTCCTTTGATATTAAATATTAGATACTATATAATTAATATTATAGCTTCACAATCGAAATATGTACAGAGGTGCTTACTAATGAATAAGCTTTATACAATGTTTCTCAGCTTCCTTAAGATCGGGGCATTCACATTCGGCGGCGGATACGCCATGGTTCCCCTGATTGAGGCCGAGGTAGTAGAGAAAAGAAAATGGCTGACGGCAGAGGAATTCGTGGACATACTAGTAATATCCCAGACCTTTCCCGGAGCTATAGCAGTCAATACCTCCATATTCATAGGCTACAAGATCAGCGGGATCGTGGGAGCTGTGCTTGCCTTGCTGGGAACGATACTCCCTTCCTTCTTCATAATACTGCTTGTAGTTTCTTTTTTTATGCAGTTCAGGGAAAATCACTATGTAGACCTTGTATTCAAGGGCATAGGAGCTGCAGTTCCTGCGATGGTTCTGGCCGCAGTCTTCAGCCTTACAAAATCAATGAAAAAAAGCTACCTGAACATTATCATCATCTCCCTCTCAGTTGCCTCTATCTCGCTGCTGCATGTGCATCCGGTGATAGTGATACTGGTTTCGGGCATGTACGGGTACTTTTTTCTGGGAAGGAAGGTTGAATAGTCATGCTGCTTCTTAAACTTTACATAGCCTTCTTCAAAATTGGCGCATTCGGCTTCGGGGGCGGCTACGCGATGCTGCCGCTGATAGAAAGGGAGATTGTCACCACCCATCAATGGATAAGCTACCGCGAGTTCATAGACATAATAGGAATATCACAGATGACGCCAGGCCCGGTCGCAATAAACGCAGCAACCTTCGTTGGCTACAAGATGGCCGGGATACCCGGAAGCATATCAGCTACCCTGGGTGTCGTAACCCTCTCCTTCGTTCTTGTAAGCATTGCCAGCCACTACGTGATCAAATTCAAGGAATCGAAATTCATGAAATTGGTTCTTCTCGGCATGAAGCCGGCCCTGGCAGGCCTTGTAATATCCGCCTTCCTGTCACTGGCCAGGGAATCCTACATCGATGCAAGGAGCGTGATCATCGGCCTGATGGTGATGGCAATGCTTTTTTCGAAGAGGATACACCCGATACTTGTCATAGCCGTCTCCGGGCTGCTCGGCGTATTGTTCTACAGTTTCTGAAATTCTGAAATAATGAATGGCATGAGGATCCACATCCGCATGCCATTATCTTTGCTATTTTTTCAGCTTCGTCCCTTCTTCATCCTGGGTTATCAGGCCCTTCTTCATGAGACCGCCAAGCGCGTTTTTAAAGTAGTTCTTGCTCTGGTTGAATACCCTCCTGATGTCATCAGGCGAGCTCTTGTCATTATACGGCATCTCGCCGCCGTGCTTCTCAAGGTACTTGATTATCTCGTCTTCAAGCTGCGTCCTCTCGTCTACAGCCCTTCCCCTTGGGGTGAGCCCGAGTTTGCCGTCTTCATATATCTTTTTAACCCTGAGTTTTACCTCAAAGCCCGGCTTCATTTCTGTGAAGTACTCGTTCTTGAGTATTACGCCCCTGTATCTGCAGTCTACTGCAACCATAACGCTGCCGTTTGTCTGGAAGCCGTATACTACTCCCGTCACTTCATCCCCTACCTTGTATTCGCTCTCCGTGCTGAGCGCCCTGTCAACCTCTGTAGTTGCAGCGATTCTGCCTGTCTTGTCAATATAGAGGTACAGAAGGTAGCTGCTGCCCTCATGCAGGGTATATTTCTGCTCCTTCATTGGTATAAAAACATCCCTTTCAAGGCCGAAATCAGCGAATGCCCCCATGGGCGTGCTTGAGACAACCTTGAGATATGCAACATCGTATGCCTGAGCCAGCGGCTTCTTCAGCGTTGCTATGGGCCTGTCCTTTGAATCCCTGTAGACGAAGACCTCAATCTCGTCCCCTACGTTGAGCTCCCTGCCGAGGGTGTTGCTGTTTGGTAGTAGCACGTCGTCATCTGTTTTGCCTGTTTTTGCGTCCAGGAAGTAGCCGAAATCAGCCTTCCTGGCTACGGTCAAGCTGTTATACTCACCTATTTTTATCATTTTCACACATCCTTATTTGATTTTGTTTTCTATCCGTTGAAACGCTCGATCACCTTATACTCTTTTGCCAGCACCAGATATTCATCTGCATTCTTTCTAAGACCCAACTTCTCCTCATCTGTAAGCTCCCTGATAACCTTTGCCGGCGAACCCATGCAGAGAACCCCGGAAGGTATCACCTTGTTTGAGGTAACGAGGCTGCCCGCACCGATGATTGTCTCTTCGCCGATTACCGCACCTTCAAGCACCACGGATCCCATTCCGACAAGGGAATAGCTGCCTATAGTGCAGCCGTGGAGAACAGAATTGTGTCCGACACTCACGTAATCACCCACTACGGTTCCAGGCCCGCCAGCATCTACATGGACAGTGCTGTTGTCCTGAATATTTGTTCCTTTGCCTATCACTATTTTGTTCAGGTCGCCTCTGAGCACAACCCCGAACCAGATGCTCGCCTCTTCTTCTATCTTCACCCTTCCTATGATATCTGCATTCCCGGCAATAAAGCAGTTCTCATGGATTTCCGGTTTGAATTTCTTAAACTTGTGTATCATCTGATATACTCTCCTTTTGCAAAATCATCCAATCATATCTATTATACAACAATAAAAATTATTTTCCACAAAACTATGAAAATAAGAGCATTATTCAATGGCGGACAGCTTATACAATAATTTAATGAGAAGCATAAAATTAACAAATTTGATAATTGCCTGAAACAGGAATATAATATACAACATATAGTATATAGCAACAGCATTATCTACTACATATTGCGAAATATTTCTCAATCATTTAGTTTTGGAGGGATGAAATTGGACTCAGTTAAGAATTTATTCAAACGCTATTATACAAACGAGCTGGAGACGGCAGACGGCAAAACCGTTTATGACCTTTTCAGATGGAAGAATGTTGACGTATTCTTGAAGGACCACAAGTCCGGGAAAATCCTGGTTGACATGAAGGATCTTGAATTCCCTGAGCATTACTCACAGAATGCCTGCGACATTATCGCCTCTAAGTACTTCAGGAAGGCAGGAATAAAGAACGAGACCGGCTATGAGAACAGCATGCGCCTGGTGGCCCACAGGATGGTCAATTTTTGGACCGAGGCTCTCTGCGAGCAGGGCCTGATCAGCACCCCGGAGGAGAAAAGCATCTTCTACGATGAAGCAGTATTCGCGCTGTTGAGCCAGATGTACGCGCCAAATTCGCCTCAGTGGTTCAATACCGGCCTGGCGCTGTCCTACGGAATCACGGGAAAGAAACAGGGCAGCTTCTACTACGACGAAAAGCTTGGCGAGATCGTTGAAAGCCCTGACAACTACACAAGGACTCAGTCATCAGCCTGCTTCATACTTTCCATCGAAGACAAGCTGCTCGGTCCTCATTCGATCTCAGAGCAGTTTGTTACCGAGACTAAACTCTTCAAGGGCGGCTCGGGAACCGGTACAAATTACTCCAAGTTAAGGGCTAAGGGCGAAAAACTTTCCGGAGGCGGAGTGTCATCGGGCTTGATGAGCTTCCTCCGGGGACTTGACAGAAACGCCGGCGCCATAAAATCAGGCGGAACGACAAGAAGGGCTGCCAAGATGGTATGCCTCGATGTTGACCACCCTGAAATAATGGACTTCATAACCTGGAAAGCAAGAGAGGAAAAAAAGGTGCGCGCCCTTGGAAAGATGGGCTACGACACGGATATGGACGGAGAAGCATACGAGACCGTATCAGGCCAGAACAGCAACAACTCAGTCAGGTTCTCGGACTACTTCATGAAAAAGGTCGAGACCCTGAAGGAAAATCCGGATGAGGAGATAGAGCTCAATGGCAGGATGGACAGCAGGATCGACAGCACCGTCAAGGTGTCTGAGATATGGGACGCATTCAACCTTTCAGCATGGCAGTGCGCCGACCCCGCGCCGATGTTCTCGGACACCTTCAACGCATGGCATACCTGCCCCTGCGGAGAGGACGGCGACTGCGGCGCCAAGCACAACCAGATCAACTCCACCAACCCCTGCGGCGAATATGCCTTCCTCGACGATTCATCCTGCAACCTGGCTTCCATAAACATCTTCAAGTTCTATGACCAGGACAGAGGCTGGTTCGACGTGGATGGATACCTCCATATAGTGGGGCTGACACAGCTCATTCTTGAAGCGTCCATCATCTGGGGCCAATACCCGACAGAGGACATAGCAAGGAAAACCTACATGTTCAGGCCTACAGGCCTTGGTGTGGCGAACCTGGCTTCCCTCTTCATGGTCATGGGATACCCGTATGACTCGGACGAGGCCAGAAACCTGGCTGCCTCCCTCATAGGCATGATGACCGGACACTCCTATTATGTATCCGCACTCATGGCGAAGGAAGTCGGCAGCTTCGAAAAATACGAGCTGAACAAGGCTCCTATGCAACGGGTGATCCGGAACCATGTGCGGTGCGCCGGGGCGATATACGACAACCAAGGTGTGCCGCTGGTGGAGGAAGAATTCGAGGGGCTCAGCTACAGGCCGTTCGTGATAGACCACCATCTGCTGAAGGACAGCGGACTTGCAGAGATAAGCGACAAAGTGAAGGAAAGCTTCCGGAACGCCCTCAAATGCGGGGAAGAGAACGGGTACAGGAATGCCCAGGTCAGCGTGATAGCTCCTACAGGGACGATCTCCTTCGCCATGGACTGCGGCGCTACATCGATAGAACCGTTTTTCAGCCATGTGGTTTACAAGAAGCTCTCAGGCGGCGGATTCATGACAGTTATTAATCCGGTCATACCTGCAGCGCTCAAGAACCTTGGCTATTCACAGACAGAGATCGAGGACATAATGGACTACGTCACCTTCAAGGAGACCGTGACTGAAAACGGCTATACCTATGAGAAGCTGCTGGACGGGAAAATCGAGGGCGCGCCGCACCTTAAGGACGAGCACCTTGCTGTTTTCGATACTGCAAACAAATGCGGAAGCGGGGAGAGGTTCATAGAGCCGATGGGCCATGTGAAAATGGTCGCTTCCATAACGCCCCTGATCTCCGGGGCAATCTCAAAAACTGTGAACCTGCCGAAAACGGCAAAGGTCGAGGATTTCAAGAATGTTGTGATGACCTCCTGGAAGCTGGGCGTAAAGGGCATCACCCTTTACAGGGATGCTTCAAAAGCAAGCCAGCCCCTTAACACAAGCCTCCATTCTGAAGTCGACATGAAGCTTGAGGACCTCACCTACGACGAACTTCTGTCCAGGGCAAAGGAGCTCCAGCGGATTGAAAAGGGCGGAAAATACACAACGCGGAACAAGCCTGTCGGGATAAGGCGCGGAACCACACACCCTGCGCAGATAGACGACGTTAAGATATACACCACAGTCAACAGGAGGGAAACCGGAGAGATATCGGAGATATACATCACGACTGACAGGGAAGGTACGATCATAACAGGTCTGCTGAACTCGCTGTCGAAGTCGATCTCAGTTATGCTCCAGTACCACGTTCCTCCTCAGGACATAGCAAGGATGCTGAGGGGCCAGAAGTACGAGCCGTACGGCTTCGTGCAGAAGCACCCTTATATCAAGTACGTCTCCTCCATATCCGACCTTGTAAGCAAGGTCATAGACATAGAGCTGGGAGATTTCTCAAGATGCCAGGTCAAGCCTGAGAACTACGATTCGGCCATGATAAATCAGATGGAGGTTTCGACCAGGGAGGCACTCGATGTTATCAGCCCTAACCCTGACGCTCCCGACAGCAAGGCTGCAAAGGTAGAAGGCGAAAGGGTCTACGGCTCAACATGCCAGAACTGCTCAAGCACCAGGATGGTGAGGAATGGAACCTGCATGGTCTGCCTTGACTGCGGATCCACTACAGGGTGCAGCTAAAAGGTAAAAATTGGTTGCCTGTCATATCGGATATTGGATTTGAAAATCAACTTAAAAAAGGAAGGGAGCGCCGCTCCCTTCCTTTGACATTTCTATGATATTAATTTGATATTAATTTCTTTCTTCTATTCTTCAGGGATAGTCTGCTCCAGACCTTCACCTATAAGATCATGGTTCAGAAGGTTGTCCGAAAGGTTCAGCTCATTCATTGCCTGTTCCTTTGCCGCCTTCAGCTGATCGGTCTCTGCTACAATCTGCTCTGTAGCAATATCATAATATGTATTGCTGCCCGACATGTAGAATGTATTTCCGTCAGTGAATGATCCGTTTCTGAATATCACCTTCTGGCTTCCGGAGTTCAGGATGTCTTTGCCAAAAGTGTACTTGCATTCGAGATTGAATATGTTTGCAAGTGTAGGGTACAGATCCATCTGACCCGAGTAAGTGTGGTTCACACCGCTGTTAGCGTTTCCGGGAAAGTGGATGAACATCGGCACTTCCTGCAGCATCTGCCAGTCAAGCTCTGTAGGATTTTCTACCCCTGCAAAGCTGTAGAGCTGATCCGCATATTCCTTGGGAATTGCGCTGTGGTCACCGTAGACAACCACAATCGTATCCTCCAGGGTTCCGTCTTCCTCCAGCTCATCCAGGAACAATCCAAGCTGCTGGTCTGCATAGTGTATCCCCTTAAGGTAGTCGCCCATAAGGCTTCCCTCGTACTCACCTGCATTGAAATCTCCGTAGCCTGCTCCCCCGTCAAAAGGGTAATGGCTGCTGAGGGTTACAAGGAATGAGAAGTATGGTTCCTCCATGCCCTGTATCGTCACTTTCGACTGCTCAAAGAAGGATTTATCGCTGAGGCCAAGCCCGACTGTATCGTCCACGTTGAAACTCGTCTCGCCGTAGAAGTTGTCGAACCCTTCAGTCTGGTACATGATATTTCGGTTCCAGAAACTTTCAACATAGCCGTGGAATGCCGCAGTGCTGTAGCCTTCGTTCCTCAGCTTGTTCGGGAGCGAATCCAGGGTATTGCCGCTGTACCTGTAGTAGGCTGATCCCGATGCAGCCGGATAAAGCGAATTGTTTGACATGAATTCGGCATCCGATGTATTGCCCGCTGAAACCTGATAATAATAGTTGTCAAAATACAGGCTCTTGTTTATCCATCGGTTGAGGTTAGGAGTGATCTCCTGGCCGTTCACAGACTTGTTTATCGCAAACTGCTGCAGGGCTTCTACCTGTATCATTATCAGGTTCTTGCCTTCGCCAGCGCCGGCGAGCACAGATCCTGAGTCTGACGGCTGGTTGCCCTGGAGATATGTCCTGATGTCCTGCTTTGTCTCCGCTGAGACAGGCTTGCTCGCTTCTATGGTATTTCTTGCATAGTTGTATATGTCAATGGTGTGATAGTTGAAATTCCCGAGAACCTTTGTCAGAAACAGCTTGTTGCTCATAGTAGTAAGGAGCAGCGGCTGCTCTATGTTGAAATTGTATATGCACTTGCCATTGGCCATGACTCCCGTGCCGAATACCAGTAGGAACAGCATCACCCTGACCGCTCCGCCCAGCTTATATTTCTTTCGCTTTTTATATGCTGCGAACATCTTGATCAGAGGAAGCAGAACGATCAAATCGATAAAATATGCTATATCGTTGAACTTGATGAGCGAAGGCAGGCATGACATGACGCCGCCTAAAAGCGCTCCGTTCCTTACGGCACCTATGGAGGTTATGTCCTTGAAGTACCTGAAGTATGCTGTATCGGCAAAGAGAATAAGGCTTACTGCCAGGTCAAAAATGAATAGAGCCCTTACCCTTTTTTCCTCCTTGAGCAGAAAAAATATTCCCACCAGAGGAAGTATCGAACACACAATAGGTATAATCAGCGTATACGGGTTATAATACTCGGCAATCTGCTTTCCGTAATGCAGATTCTTCGCTATTATCAACCCTGTTATAATAATAACATCCAGACACCCGAACATCATTTCCTTCAGTTTGAACATTATTGCAGGAATTTTGTTGTTCAGCTGTTTATATTTTTTTGTTCTTGAACTCATGTTTCCTCCTAAAGATACCGTCAAATTTTTCGTATCGTCCACAGTTGATTATATAATTTAATTATGGTATATCCGTGTCCATTGTATAAACAAATTATTAACATTCCGTTAACACGAACTTCATATTCATTTTATTTCCTGATCTTTTTGACAGAAAGCACTACAGCCGTTGTTATGATGACGGCAACCGCCGCCTCGGCTATGCCGTTCGTGTACGCAACACCGAAAACCGTTTTAGCAGCCAGAGTCACCGCGATGCCCTTAGCCTCTGCGTACTGAGCCGCATAAAGCAGGTATATCATGCCGAGAACGCCTATTGTGTTTGTCATCGAACCCACTGCAGCTGCTGCCGCAATTCTGAGGTTCTCATTCTTGCTCTTCACAAGCCTGTAGCTGTAATATGCCGTGAAGCCTATAATCACCCTCGGAAGCACTGATACCAGGGGATTAAGGAATGCGAATGACAGCAGGTTCGGGCTCATTACGTTCTGTATAAGGCTGAAAGCGCCGAACATAAATCCTATGAGCATGCCGACCTTAGGTCCTTCCAGGATGGCTCCGATTATTACGGGCACATGCATTATTGTCGCTTTTGCCAAAGGCAGCGGCACAAACCCGTAACCCGTTATTCCCAGAATGATCGAGATTGCAGAGAGCATCCCGACTGTTGTGATTTGCCTGACACCCAAAAAAGGCGTCTGTTTTGATCTGTTTTCCATCTTCATACCTCCGTTCTTATTCCTTCCGGATATAAGTCGTAATAATAAGTATTTTTGTTACCAAGTTCGGCTCCGTTCCAGGGCGGATGCCGACAAAAAATATTCTACCACTATTCCGCAAATAAAAAAAGATACATATGGCAATGTATCCTTTAAAATGCTGCTATTTTCTTCTTCTGCTGTCCCTGTTTTTGTTCTTCTTGCTGGCTGACGGTGCTGCAGCTTTAAGTTTCTTCTTTTCCGCTTCTGCGGTTTCTTCAGCCCTCTTGTCCAGCATCCTCTTTATATTTCCGTTTGAAATATCCACAAACCAAAGGAATAAAACTATAAATACAGCTGAATCAAGATACTGCCAGAAGCTTCCATTAAGATCATACTTCAATACCTGGCCGACTGCCATTGGCAGGAAAAACACCACACCAGCGGCTATAAGCACCACCCATTTATTGGGATTGAATTTGTATAAAAGACGCTCCTTAAGCTGTTTGTACACCACAAACATAATGATAGCGAAGAATGCTACCTGGAGCAGGACGGTTAACCATGTTGACATTTCATTTCCTCCTTATGTTTAGACTCACATATTATATTATGATATATTTCAACTTTTATATCAACTATTTTTTCCGGAATGCGAAAAACGCATAAACACCTCCTCATTTTTCAAATATAGCATATTATGTTGTAAAATTTCTCAGAATTGATATAATCAATGTAATACTAGTGTATTTACACTTTGAGGAGGGATCATTATGACTGCAGTTTCAAATGAATTAGATGAACTGGACATTCAGATTCTCGATATATTGATACAGGACAGCAGGACTCCTTACGTGGAGATTGCCCGCCAGTGCCATGTAAGCGGCGGCACCATACATGTCAGGATGAAAAAGATGGAGGACCTGGGAATAATCAGAGGTACAAAGCTTATAGTAGACTACGGAAAGCTGGGCTTTGATGTCTGCTGTTTCATAGGCATTTATCTGGAAAAGGATTCAGCCTTCGACGAAGTCATCGACAAGCTGAAAGAGATGAGCGAGATAATTGAGCTCCACTTTACAACCGGACAATACTCAATATTCATGAAAGTAGTATGCAGGTCCATAAATGAACTCCAGAATCTCATAAGGAAAAAGATCCATGTTGTGGAAGGGGTTCAAAGAACCGATACGTTCATTTCTCTGATGCAGCCTATAGAGAGAAATATACAGATTGACCAAACTATAAAAGGAGAGTGAACGCCGTTAAGACGGCAAGACTATGAAGATTATAACAACAGTCAGTGAACTAAAAGCAGAAATAAGAGCCTGGAAAAAGGATGGTTTCTCCATCGGCCTCGTCCCGACAATGGGTTTCCTCCACGAGGGTCATGAGAGCCTGATAAAGAGAGCCGTCTCTGAAAACGACAAGGTGGTTGTATCCATTTTCGTAAATCCGATACAGTTCGGACCAAACGAGGATTTCGAATCATACCCAAGAGACCTGAACAAGGACGCCGCACTCTGCGAAGCGAACAGAGTAAGCGCGGTGTTTGCACCAGACGTCGCAGAGATGTACTACAGGGACTCCTGTACCATCGTGGATGTGTCATATATTTCTGAACCGCTGTGCGGCAGAAAAAGGCCTGGCCACTTCAGAGGAGTATGCACCGTGGTTTCTAAGCTCTTCAACCTTACAAAGGCAGACAGGGCATATTTCGGGGAAAAGGACGCCCAGCAGCTGGCGGTCGTCAAAAGGATGGTAAGGGATTTGAACTTCGATGTGGAGGTCAAGGGCTGCCCAATAGTCAGGGAAGCAGATGGCCTTGCAAAGAGCTCCCGCAACACATACCTGAACGAGAAAGAAAGGGCAGCCGCTCTTGTCCTTTCAAGAAGCCTTTTCCATGCCCGCGAACATATCCGCAGCCTTGAGGGCAGGACCGCTAAAGCAAAGGACGTCATCAGGATGATCTCGGACGAAATCATGAACGAGCCTATGGCAAGGATAGATTACGTTGAGATCGTGGACAGCGAGAACCTCCGGGACGCAGATGACCTTAAAGGCGGAATCCTGATCGCGCTTGCCGTATTCATAGGCAAAACAAGGCTTATAGACAATATCATGCTGGAAATCTAAATTTTTGCAGCATAACAAACCCCATGCAGGCTTCGCAGCCCTCATGGGGTTTGTTTTCTTTCAAATCCAATATCCAATATGACAGGCAACCAAATTTGGCAACCAAATTTAACCAGTTACTCTCTTATCTGCTTCTTAATGCCCTTCTTAAGGGTGTTCTCGTAGTCTATGAATTCATAGACGTCTTCCTTGAAGAGCTCGCTGAACTTTGAAAGCTCCTCAAGGGTGAGTTCCTCGATTGCCTTCTCCTGCTCTTCGCAGTAAAGCACTATCTCCCCTATCACCTTATGTGCATTTCTGAAAGCCATGCCGTGGTTAACCAGGTAATCTGCGGCCTCAGTTGCATTCAGGAATCCCTTCTTTACAGAGTTGAAGGTGTTTTCCTTCTTGACCTTAAGTGTCCTGAGCATCCCGCTCATTATCTTAAGGCAGCTCTGCACAGTGTCCAGAGCATTGAAGAACTGCTCCTTGTCCTCCTGCATGTCCTTGTTGTATGCCAGAGGAAGCCCCTTCATTGTTGTCAGGAGTGCCATGAGGGATCCGTAGACCCTTCCTGTCTTACCCCTGATCAGCTCTGCAGCGTCGGGATTCTTCTTCTGGGGCATGATGCTGCTGCCAGTAGAGAACTCGTCGTCTATCAGCACGAAGTCGAACTCCTTGCTGCTCCAGAGGATAAGCTCCTCGCTCAGCCTGCTGAGGTGCATCATCACAAGCGAGAAATCAGACAAGAGCTCGATCAGGTAGTCCCTGTCGCTCACGCCGTCCATGAAATTGTCGACAGGCTTCTTGAAACCAAGCGCCTTCGCCGTATGCATCCTGTCGATGTCGTATGTCGTGCCCGCAAGCGCACAGCATCCAAGAGGGCTCTCGTCGAGTATCTCTATGGCGTTAAGCAGCCTTTTTCTGTCCCTCTGGAACATGCTGTGGTACGCCATCATGTGGTACCTGAAGGTTACAACCTGCGCCCTCTGAAGGTGCGTGTAGCCAGGCATTATATAGTCGTTCTTGTCGCCGAGTTCCTTGATGACATCCAGCAGCTCCTCGAGGTATTCAACCACCTCCAGAGCCTTCCTCTTTGAATAAAGCCTCATGTCAACGGCAACCTGGTCGTTTCTGCTCCTTGCAGTGTGGAGCTTCTTTCCCGTCTCCCCGATCCGGGCTATGAGGTTCATCTCCATGAAGCTGTGTATGTCCTCATAGTCGCCTTCTATCAGAAGAGTCCCGTCCTGTATATCCTTAAGGATTGAGTTAAGCCCCTCGGCTATCTTGTCGCGCTCATCCCCGGTAAGTATGCCGCTTTTAGCAAGCATGTTTACGTGGGCAAGGCTTCCCTCGATATCCTCGTAGTACAATGTCCTGTCAAAGCTTAATGAACTGTTAAAATCCTCCATAAGCTTGCTTTCAGCTTTTTTAAATCTACCGCCCCACAGTTTCATGACTATTTGTCCCTGTTCTTAACCATGGCAGCTATTTTTGAAGGAAGTCCGAAGAGGTTTATGAAGCCTTCTGCATCCTTGTGGCTGTAAAGCTCGCTTGCTCCAAAGGATGAAATGCTTTCGTCATAAAGAGCATAAGGAGTGTCGACGCCTGCAACCATGATGTTGCCTTTGTAAAGCTTAAGCTTGACTGTTCCAGTAACGTTCTTCTGAGTAGCGTCGACGAACGCATCGAGTGCTTCCTTGAGCGGCGTGAACCAAAGTCCGTCATATACCAATTCGCCGTACTTTATCGCTACCTGCTGTTTGTAGTGGAATGTGTTCTTGTCTATTGTGAGTCTTTCGAGCTCCTTGTGTGCTGCGTATATGAGAGTTCCGCCCGGAGTCTCGTAAACGCCCCTTGATTTCATTCCTACAAGTCTGTTCTCTACGATGTCTATTATGCCTATGCCGTTTTCTCCGCCTATCTTGTTGAGCAGCTCGACCATGGCAACAGGATTCATCTCTTCTCCGTTGATTTTCTTGAGAATTCCCTTTTCAAAGTAGAAGTCTACAAATGTAACTTCGTCCTTAGCCAGCTCAGGTGGAGTAGTCATGAGGTACATGTCCTGCTTGTGGGCCTGCTTAGGATCCTCAAGCTCGCCGCCTTCGTGGCTCAGGTGCCAGAGGTTTCTGTCTCTTGAGTATATCTTCTCCTTCGTTACAGGTACTTCTACGCCTTTCTCCAATGCGTAGTCGATAGCGTCTTCTCTTGATTTGATGTCCCAGATTCTCCAAGGAGCGATGATTTTTATTGTAGGATCGAAGCTTGCGACGCCTATCTCAAAACGCACCTGGTCGTTTCCTTTTCCTGTGCAGCCGTGAGCTATATACTTAGCCCCTTCCTTGTGAGCAATCTCAACGAGCCTCTTTGCCATGAGCGGTCTTGCAAGAGCAGTTCCGATCATGTATTTTTCTTCATAAAGAGCCGTCGCCTTTACTGCCTTGAAAAGATAGTCTGTGACGAACTCTTCCTTGCAGTCCTCTACGTATATCTTTGATGCGCCTGTCCTTAAAGCTTTTGCTCTTACAGCTTCCATGTCGTCGCCCTGTCCTACATCTATGCATACAGCTATAACTTCAAGGTCGTAGTTCTCCTTAAGCCATGGAATAATTATTGATGTGTCCAATCCGCCTGAATATGCCAAAATAACCTTATCTTTCATAATTTAACCCTCCCAAAATTTAAAACTGGTTTTAATTTTTATGTTGATTTTAATTTCAACTACATTAGCACTTTTTCAAGGAACGCCTTTGTCCTGTCTTCCTTAGGCTTGCTGAATATGTCCTCAGGTTTGCCCTCTTCGACGATCTTGCCGCCGTCCATGAATATCACCCTGTCGGCAACTTCCTTGGCGAAGCCCATCTCGTGGGTTACGACAACCATGGTCATGCCCTCATTTGCCAGGTCCTTCATAACGCTTAGAACCTCTCCAACGAGTTCAGGATCAAGCGCCGATGTAGGCTCGTCGAACAGCATTATGTCAGGATTCATTGCAAGGGCTCTGGCAATAGCCACCCTCTGCTTCTGTCCTCCTGAAAGCTTTGAAGGATAGTAATCCATCTTGTCGCCCAGGCCAACCTTGTTGATGAGCTTCTTTGCCCTTTCGAGAACGACAGCTTTGTCTTCCTTTTTCACAACAAGAGGCGCCTCCATTACGTTCTGAAGCACAGTCATGTGCGGGAAAAGGTTGAACTGCTGAAAAACCATTCCCATCTTTGTTGTCAGGTTTCTCATCTGCTTCTTGTCCTTCGGGTCAAGCGTTTCGCCTTCGATGACTATCTTGCCGCCGTTGATCTCCTCAAGGTGGTTCAGACACCTGAGGAAGGTGCTTTTTCCTGAACCCGAAGGCCCGATTATGCAGAGCACTTCTCCTTTTTTAACATTTACAGTTATGTCTTTGAAAACTTCCAAATCACCGAACCTTTTGGTCAGGTTAGAAGCTTCTATCATATATTCTTCCAAACTAAATCCCTCCTTATTAGTAGACACTCAACTTCTTCTCATAGATCGAGAATATTGTGGTGAAAACTGTTGTCATTACCAGGTACAGTACAGCCGCAGTAGCAAATATCTCGATAGGCTTGAAAGTCGATGCGTACATCTGCTGCGCTGATCTCATCAGTTCAACCATTGCGATGGTTGAAACCAGCGAGGTATCCTTGAGTATTGTAATAAATTCATTTCCAACTGGAGGTATGATAACCTTGAAAGTCTGTGGTAGTACGATTTTGCGCATGGTTTCAGAATAGCTGAAGCCCAGCGCCTTGGCTGCCTCAAACTGTCCCTTGTCTATGGACAGGATACCGCCTCTTATAATTTCCGCCATATATGCTCCTGAGTTCAATCCCAGACCTATGACAGCTGCCTGGAAAGGCGTGAGCCTTATCCCTACTGACGGCAGACCATAGTAAAAGAAGAACAGCTGCAAGAGCATAGGTGTTCCCCTGATTATCCATGTATAAAAGTTTGATATCTGGCTCAAGACAATATTGCTTGAAAGCCTCATCAATGCAAATAATATTCCCAGGACAGTTCCAAGAACCAGTGTGATCACTGTCAGTTCAACTGTCATAATACTTCCTTTTAAAAGTATGGGCAAAGTCCTAATGATAATGTCTATGTCCAAAACGTTCACTCCAATTCACAATATTAACAGACAGGAAATTAGGATTCATCGGGTGAGAATCCTAATCCTGAAATTTCCTTATTTAGCGTATGCGTCGTACCCGAACCATTTCTGTGAAAGCTCTGACATTGTGCCGTCAGCTACCAATTCATCGAATATTTTCTGCACTTCTGCAGTCAATTCTGTTTCGTCTTTTTCAAGGCCCATGCCCATCGGCTCTTCTGTAAGCAGTCCTTCCAGTATTTTGTACTGGTCTGCAGCTTCGCTCTTTGCTATATAGTATCCGCCAACCGGCTTGTCTGTAACCACTGCATCGATTCTTCCACCGATCAGCAGGTCCTGAAGCTCTTCAGTAACTTTGTCGTAGCTTCTGACTTCAGCAGTGCCTTCTATCTTCTTTGCAGCCTCTTCTCCAGTTGATCCGAGCTGGGCTCCAATAACCTTTCCCTGAAGGTCTGCAACTGTCTGTATGTCCGAATCAGCTCTTACGATTATTGCCTGGCCGCTCTGGAGGTAAGGTCCTGCGAAAGCAATTTCTTTCTCTCTTTCGCTAGTCCAGCTCAATCCCGATACAATCATGTCGAACTTGTCTGAGTTGAGTGCGAGTATTATTCCGCTGAACTCAGTCGGTACAAACTCAACTTTGACTCCGAGCTTCTCTGCTATCTTGGTGGACAGGTCTATGTCAAAACCTATGAGGTTGTTCTGATCATCCCTGTATTCGAATGGTGGAAAATCATCAGCCAATCCAATCTTCAAAACGCCGGCCTTCTTAATATCATCCACTGTTGTCGTCTTGGGTTCTGATGAGCATCCAGCAAACAACGCCGCTGCCATAACTGCTGTCATCAAAACCGCTGCAATTTTTTTCATTTTTTTCATTTTCTTCTCCCCTTTTCTTAAAATACATAAAAGTCGCATCACTAACTTTTCAATATCATAATTATACAATGCGCATAATATTTATGCAATACTTTTTTAGCGTTTTTTTCAAGAAAATGAATGCGGCGGCCGCATGTTTGCGGCCGCCGAGGCTTGATATATGCTATTCGCCAGCTTTTACCATATTCAGGAGACCGCCTGAAATTATCATCTTCTTCTGTCTTTCAGGCAGCTTGAATTCCATGATGTATTCGTGGCCGTTTGTCTTATTCTTCACGATTATCTCGTCATTTCTAACCTGGGCCTGTGCGTCTTCGATCATAAGCTCGTCCATCTCGTCGATGTCATCGTAATCCGCTTCTGATTTGAATACCAGAGGCATGATTCCGTTGTTGATGAGGTTTGCCATGTGTATTCTTGCGAATGATTTTGCAAGCACAGCCTTTATCCCCAGGAAAAGCGGCGCAAGAGCTGCATGCTCCCTGCTTGATCCCTGTCCATAGTTGCTTCCCGCAACAACGAATCCGCCGTTGTTCTCCTTGGCCTTCTTAGGGAAATCCTTGTCTGAAGGAGTCAGGCAGTATTCTGAAAGGTAAGGGATGTTTGACCTGTAAGGAAGAAGCTTAGCGTTTGAAGGCATTATGTGGTCAGTGGTTATGTTGTCTCCAAGCTTTGTCAGCACTTTTCCTGTTACAGCTTCAGCAAGCGGCAGTGCGCAAGGGAAAGGCTTTATGTTAGGACCTCTTACGATCTCAACTTTGCTGCTGTCCTCTGCCGGATGTATTATCAGGTTGTCGTTTATAATGAATTCCTTAGGCATTTCGATTTTGACATCTTCGCCAAGTGTCCTAGGGTCTGTGATGTATCCTGTCAGAGCAGACGCCGCTGCAGTTTCAGGGCTCACTATATAAACCTGGGCCGAAACAGTTCCGGATCTTCCTTCGAAGTTTCTGTTGAAGGTCCTGAGGGATACTGCGTTTGTGACCGGCGACTGCCCCATCCCTATGCATGGTCCGCATGCGCACTCCAGCACCCTGGCTCCGGCTGATACTATTGAAGAAAGGGCCCCGTTTTTGGCCAGCATGTTAAGAACCTGCCTTGATCCAGGCGCTATTACAAGCGAGGTTGTGTCATTGACAGTCTTTCCGTCGAGGATCCTGGCTGTCTTCATCATGTCTGCATATGAAGAGTTTGTGCAGCTTCCTATTCCGACCTGGTCAACCTTTATGCCTTTAAGCGAGCTTACCTTGACCACATTGTCAGGGCTGTGCGGGCATGCTGCCATCGGCTCAAGCTCTGAAAGGTTTATCTCGACGACTTCGTCGTACGCGGCATCCTCATCAGCCTTGAGTTCAACGAAATCCTTCTCCCTGTCCTGCGCCTTGAGGAATTCGAGTGTGACCTCGTCGCTTGGGAATATTGATGTAGTTGCCCCGAGCTCAGCTCCCATGTTTGTTATTGTTGCTCTCTGAGGAACGGTAAGTGTTTTCACTCCCGGGCCTGAATATTCGAATATCTTGTTGACTCCGCCTTTAACTGTGAGCCTTCTGAGAAGCTCAAGGATTATGTCCTTCGCCGAAACCCAGGGTTGAAGCTCTCCGGTCAGGTTAACTTTTACTATCTTAGGCATTGTGATGTAGTATTCTCCTCCGCCCATTGCGACCGCAACGTCCAGTCCGCCCGCTCCCATCGCAAGCATTCCGATTCCGCCGCCTGTAGGGGTATGGCTGTCTGATCCCAGAAGGGTATCTCCCGGGATTCCGAACCTTTCAAGGTTTACCTGATGGCATATGCCGTTTCCCGGTTTTGAAAAGTAGATGCCGTGTTTTTTTGCTACTGTCTGGATGTACAGCTGGTCGTCAGCATTTTCAGGGCCTGACTGAAGCATATTGTGGTCAATGTACGCAACCGATCTCTTTGTCTTAACCTTGTCTATACCCATGGCTTCGAACTGAAGGTATGCCATGGTTCCTGTTGAATCCTGAGTAAGGGTCTGATCTATCTTAATAGCAATTTCCTCTCCTGCTTTCATCTCTCCCTTAACAAGATGCTTGCTGATTATCTTTCTAGAAACATTTAATCCCATAAATACTCCTCCTAATCAATAGTTTAAATAGTTTTGAGCAAAATTTAAGTATTGCATCGCAATACTTAAATAATTAATATTATAAACTTTTGTGAATAAACTTACAACTGCTAACTTACCTGCACCTTTTCCTTTTCCTCAAGTATTTCAGGCATGTGCTGTTCAACAAGGGCTTCCAGCTCGTCGCTGTTGATTATGGTCGTTCTTCCCTTGGCATACTGGGCATCCACCCATTCCTTTATCTTGAGGATTCCTTCTGCATGCTTGTCTACCTTGTCTTCGCCTTTGAGCCTGTAGTATGTGTTTATCCATACTGCTATTCCGGCAAGTCCGGAATATTCATTAACTGCAACGACTACCGGCCTGTGCAGCAGCTTGTTCGTGTCGAAGATATTGTAAATTTCCTCGTCCTTCAGCAAACCGTCAGCGTGTATTCCCGCTCTTGTGACGTTGAACTGGCTTCCTACAAAAGGAGTTCTAGGCGGAATGTCATATTTCATTTCTCTCTTGAAGTACTCAGCTATCTCAGTGATAACCTCAAGCTTCATGTTCTTGATCGTTCCCTTGAACTGGGCGTATTCGACGAGCATGGATTCCAGCGGACAGTTTCCGGTCCTCTCTCCAATTCCCAGAAGTGAAGTGTTTACTGATGAGCATCCGTACATCCAAGCGGTTGTAGAGTTTGTGACAACTGCATTGAAGTCATTATGCCCGTGCCATTCTATGTTCTCAGGAGAAACTCCGCACACCTTCCTGAGTCCGTGCATTATTCCCTGAACGCTTCTTGGCAATGAAGCTCCTGAATAAGGTACAGCAAGACCAAGTGTGTCGCATGCCCTTATCTTAATAGGGACGTTTGCATCCCTTGATATCTCCATCAGCTTCGCGACGAAAGGTACGACAAATCCGTAGAAGTCTGCCCTAGTTATGTCTTCAAGGTGAACCCTGGGCTTTATCCCTGCCTCAATTGCATCCTCGATGAGGCCGAGATACATGTCGAGAGCTTCCTTTCTGGATTTCTTAAGCTTTTTGAATATGTGGTAATCCGAACATGACATGAGCATCCCTGTCTCATGTATGCCCATCTGCTTAACAAGTTTGAAGTCATCCCTGTTGGCTCTGATCCATGACGTTACCTCCGGGAATTTATAACCTTTTTCCATACATACCTTTGCAGCGTGCCTGTCCTTTTCAGTATACAGGAAGAACTCGGTCTGTCTTATTATTCCGGAATTGTTGTCCAGTTTGTGCAGGTAATCATATAATTTTATTATCTGTTCTGCAGAGTACGGAGGCATCGACTGCTGACCGTCTCTGAAGGTCGTATCTGTAACCCAAATTTCCTCCGGCATGTCCATAGGGAGCTGCACATTGTCAAATGTCACCTTTGGAATTTCGGAATAAGGGAAGATTTCCTTGTACAAATTTGGTTCGGCTACATCCTGAAGGCCATGTAGGTAATCCGGCTGTTTAACACTGCTCATTTTCGTTCCTCCTTGTATATACATTAAACAATATTGGCTTGTCTCATTTAATGCATTTTTGAAGCATTATTATTCGACTATTGCACTTTTGGTCGTCATTTTCATTCATTTATGAATCCAAACCTTCGCATGCAACATACACAGATTGTGCATATTTATGAAAAATCGCTGTTTATTCTAGTGCATATCGCTCATTATTAAGTTTAAACAGCATATTTATGCTTATATAATATCATCTATATAAAAAATAATCAAACATATTTTTTGGATAATAACCTATCCTACTTTCATTTTTTAAGCAATTATGCAGCTTTTAAGGGAAAATAGGCACTGTGACGGATATAATTGGCACTATTGCCGAAAATGCAGAAAAATATCCCGTAATTTCTCATCAATTACGGGACTTATCGTTTTCATAAGTTCATGTTTTCGACTATTGCTTCGCGCACTATTTCAACAAGGTTTGACTGCTCCTCTTTTGCAAGTTCGCTCAACACTATAGGTTTGCATATAGTAACCGTTACATCGGCAGGCTTTATGGCGTTGAATTTGTTGGCCTCCCTCGCCTTGTAGGTCCCGTTTATAGCGACAGGCACCAAGTTCACTCCGGATTTTGTTGCAAGCTTCATGCTCCCCTTCTTGAATTCTCCTACCGGGCCGCCCTTGCTTCTTGTTCCCTCCGGGAATATTGCCATGTTGAAGCCAGACTTCAGGTACTCCACTCCCTGGTTGATCGCCTTGACGGACTCCTTGACGTTGTCCCTGTCAATAAAAACGCAGTGGATCCTCTTCATCCAGTAGCTTATGTACTTGTGCGTGAGCATCTCTTTCTTTGCTATGTATCCCACAGGCCTTTCTACAGCTGCGATCAGTGCTGGTATGTCGAAGTAACCCTGATGGTTTGCTATGAATACACAGGTTCCCTCCGGAAGGTTTTCCCTTCCTCTCACATCCACCCTGACGCCTGCTCTCTTGAGGCAGAAATTCGCCCAGATTATCAGCCACTTGTCCATGAAAGCCTGAGCTTCCTCTTCCGATTTATTCCTGGAAATATAATCTATCTTCAATTTAAGGAAAAACGCAAAGATCATAAATATTCCAAAGCTGGCATAAAAGTATATAGTTCTCATTCTTATCCTCCTCGTATTTAGTCATTTACATTCATATATTATAGCATAGAAATCTTGGATTTGAATATAATTCAAACAAGCAGCAATATGATTTTCAAAGGAGGTACTGTAATTGAGGGGATGGCGGCTCAGCTTGCTTCTCTTTTCATTTATCACATGCATCTTGTTTTCCTCCTGCGCAGCGCAGGACACTATAGCGGGTAACGAACACGTGATGAGAGTCCACTTTATCGATGTGGGACAGGGCGACAGCATTCTCGTGCAGGCTGGCGGCATGAACATGCTGATAGATGCCGGCCCTGAAGATAACTCGGACAGCCTGATCGCATATCTCAAGAAGCAGAAAATCCGAAAGCTACATTATATTGTAGCAACGCATCCGCACGAGGACCACATTGGCGGCATGACAGCTGTCATACGAAGGTTCGATGTGGGCAGGTTTTACGCCCCCAGGATTATCTCTGAAACCAGATACTTTGAAGATATGGCTGTATCCCTGCTTCAAAGGGACCTAAGGATAATCCCGGCCCGGGAAGGAACCCGCCTTTTCCTAGGCGAAAGGGCGGAATGCCTCATGCTGTCGCCCTGCAGCGACAGCTATGACAACCCGAACAACTATTCCTCCGTCATCCGCATCACCTACGGCAGTTCCTCATTCCTGTTCACAGGTGACGCCGAGGAGCTGGCCGAGAACGAAATCATCACTGGCGGAGCGGATATCGACTGCGACGTGCTCAAGGCAGGCCATCACGGCAGCAGCACCTCGTCTTCCAGGCAGCTGCTTGAAGCGGTTACACCGGATACGGCAGTAATAAGCGTCGGGAAAGGGAATGACTTCGGCCATCCCAGCAAAGCGGTCCTGAATTCCATGGAAAGCATGAATATACAGATATACAGGACGGACATAGACGGCACAGTCATCCTTGAGAGCGACGGGAAAAGCATAATCAAAAGGTAGCGTTCAAAGGAACGCTACCCCATTCAATTTTGAATTTCGTTTTTCTGATAGTTTATGTACTCGGTCGCCTGCCTCCACAGCTCCTTTGAAGGAATTATTTTCTCGATTTCTGTATAGGCCTGTTTAACAACGGGAATGTCTGCAATATTTGTACTCTGGACCGACATCAGCAGGAACCAGCAGATTGCTATAACTGCAATCAGCTTCACTATGCTGCTGATCACATTGACCAGGATATACACTGCGACAACCACCAATACTATCATAATTATAGTGTTGGTGGTTATGTGAATAGGGTTTTTGCTTATCAAAGCATTTATGTTATCCACTTTCATTACCTCCCAAATTTCAATATCGAAATATCAATATCAATATATTAACATTATTTCTTAAAGATATCCAGTACATACTTTAGATGGATAGCTTGTTATGATATGACTGCTGCTGTACAATTGATGTATATTTATTTTCAAGATATGGGGGAGGTTAATCTATGAATGTGAAGCTTGGCATTATCAGGGATCTTATGGCTGAATGCGACGGTTCCTTCTACCTGTACGATGAGAGTGTCATCTCAAGGCAGGTATCAACTCTTAAAGAAAATTTTCCTAGTTTCGAGTTTCTTTATTCGGTCAAGGCTAATCCTTTCCCGCCTGTGGTAGGATATCTAGCATCGCAGGGCTTTGGAGCCGATGCAGCATCGTCCCAGGAGGTATGCATAAGCGGTTCGGCCGGCCTGACCTGTGAAAAAATCCTGTATTCAACTCCCGGAAAAACCCGCAGTGATATAGAGACCGCCCTGGACAAAGCTGTAATAGTTGCAGACAGCTATAACGAGCTGATTCTGATCAACGATGCAGCAAGAAAGAAGGGCTTGCATGTGAAAGCAGGCTTAAGGATAAATGCCG
>JAGFXP010000065.1 GCA_017861315.1 Bacillota bacterium
TCAACCAGCTTTGTCACATAAGAGTAGTGCTTCATGCAAGCATATTACGTGTGAGGAGCGCAATGATTACATGAAAAAAACATGGACGATCGAGAAAAAATACGATAATAGCACATTAGGAGTTTATCTCCCGGACATTACAATTGACGAATTATACGATCTTGAATATAAACGCAATGTTATCAATTTGCACAGAGTGCTGCATAAAATAAATTCTACATTATGTTTAATGAACGATGAGATTAAGCTGGCTTATGGGATCTATGTAATTCTGCATGAAGTTGGTCACTGGTTGGATTTCCAAGCTTCGGGGAAGTCAAGTCTAGAATATAATTTATGGGATTCAGAATTTAGAAATAAATGTAACGAATTTGTAAAAAAAGTACATGTTTCGCCAGTTGATATAGTTGATGGATTAAAACATGCAAAAGAAGCGGTCGATATGTATAAAAATATTCCTTCCGAGAAAGCTGCTGATAAATATGCTTTTGAGAATATAAAATCAAAATTAGAAATAGTAATAAATCTTGATAGTTCCGAGCAACTTAAATGAAGAACATGGTGATTTATAATGATATGTGTCATTAAAAAAGCTTCTTTTGCTGATGTGCGGTATAAAGTGTCCACTGTGAAAATATGTATTATATTCAAGTCTAAAAGGAAATAAATGGAATGTCAGGGGAAAAGCTTTATGCACTATTGGACAATAGCAATTAGCTAACATGAGAAGAAATTTATAGATAATTTAGGGAGGGGTTCATATGACGGATGGTAATGTAGATATTTCAAAATCAGGTTCGTCTGAAAATGTTGAGTTGTTTGGTCATGTTATACTCATCGAAGGTTACGCACTAGCAGACTTCAGCGGTTGTCATGCACTTGTTTCATTGCGAAATACACCTGATAAAACAGTAGCGTTGGTAACAACAAGTCATAGGTTGCAGACGCTCCTGGAAACCGCACTGTCAACCGGGAATCTCATTGCTTTTTTTGGAGAGAAACTCGATAATCCACCAACGCCTAGAGGTGGGACATGGACAGTTGATGTCTATAGCATTGATAACGTGATTCTATACTCAATGAACAAACTTCATACAGATTGGCCTGTAAAAGAAGTTTAGCTGGATTTTATGTTCCCTTAGACAGGTTCAGTGGGAACATTTTCTTTTAAGTGGGCGAACCTTTGGGCGTAAACTAGTAAATTCGCAAATAAATGAGAATTACGCGCCTTGATTAAAAGTAACATAACAATTCCAGATATAGGGCATCGGACGAGGCTCTCACTGCTTCTTATTGACTTGCCCATAATCGGGGGTATAATGCATTTAAGGGATAGATGCTGATTTCACGGCTTCCACCCCTAAGATATTAATATAAACTACATCATTTTTATAGTTTGAAAAAATCTTAACTTACCCTTTTATTTGAATTTCTCCGGAGCGGGTAAATACAGCTTGGATCCCTCCGGTATGCCACAAAAGTACGGTTTCATTTTTAGAGAATCTGCCCTTTCTTATCATGTCTATTAAGGCTCCCATTGCCTTTCCGTTGTATACAGGGTCTAGAAGGATTCCTTCGTACTTTCCTGTGAGGTGCATAGCTTCTTTTTCTAGAGGACTTATTACTCCATGACCTTCACCTAAGTAGCTGTAGTCCATCTCGAAATCTGCTGCGGAGTATCTTCTGAAATACCCGATTCTTTCTGCGGCATCATTTGCAATCATGGCCATATATTTTTCGTATTCTCCGGAATGGTCGTTGTCAATTCCAATGCCCATTATCCTTGCGCCGAGACTGCACAGGTCATTGCCGAGCATAATACCTGCATGGGTACCTCCTGAGCTTGAAGGGGTAACGATATAATCCAATTTTGCCCCGCATAACTCAAGCTGATCCCTTATTTCCAATATAGCCGTAGCAAAACCCAGCACTCCCGTTGAATTGGATCCTCCGTAAGGAATAATATAAGGTTTGAGTCCTTTTTCCCTAACCTCGGCTGCAATATCCGGGACCAATTCACCATTAGTGTAGTCTCCGCACCAGTGGATTTCTGCGCCGAAAATATAATCTAACAGCAGGTTGCCTTCAGCCACTACGGGTATTTCACCACTAAGTGCCAAATGGCATCTGAGACCTGTGGCAGCTGCGGCAGCAGCAGCTTGCCTGCAACAGTTGGATTGAACATCGCCATGCATAATAATTGCATCACAGCCTTGCGCCATGGCTTCACCAATAAGATACTCGAGTTTCCTTGTCTTATTTCCGCCTAGACCGAGTCCGGTCAGATCATCCCTTTTTAGATATATTGTTGGTCCGCCCAAATAGTCAGACAATCGGGTTAGTTTAGAAATAGGTGTTGGAAGATTAAGGATGCTCGCTCGTGGAATGTTTTCGAAATAATCATTCATAATTAACCTCTCCTTGACTAAATATTTTATCAACAGCTCTTTCAAGTCTCCGAATACCCTCTGATATTGAATTTTCATTTAATGAAGAAATGGAAAGCCTGAAAAAGACAGAGTCGGTATCAGTGTAAAAATACCTGTCTCCCATGGAAACCCGCACACCCGATTGCTCAACAATCCTCTCCACATCTTTAAATCTGCACGCTCCCAAAAGTTTAATCCATATAAGGTACCCACCTGAAGGTTCATGCCAATAGACCAAGTTTTTGTCCATGTATTTATTCAGTGAATCGATAGCTATCTTCATTCTTTTTTTGTAAGTCCTGTTAAGCCTGCTTATATGACGATCATAATATCCTTTGCTGCAGAAATTGAATAATCCAGCCTGGAGTATCATGCTTGGAGATATTTCACTGAAATGACGCAGGGATGCAAGTCTTTTTATGCATTGACTATCGGCCGCTATCCAGCCGACTCTGACCCCTGGGAAAAGCACTTTTGAAAAAGAGCTGCAGTAAATAACAGTCTTGTGTTTGTCCATTGACTTTACAGGAAGTGCAGTCTTGCCAAAATATTTCATCTCTTCTTGGAAACCATCTTCAATAATAGGAATTCTGTATTTTTCTGAAATGCTGATCAATCTTTCCCTGCTTTCCTGGCTAGTGGTTATACTTGTTGGATTTTGGAAATTCGGCATGGTGTATATTAGAACAGGCTTCTCAGTAAGAATCTTTTCCTCAAGTAGATCTAAATCGATGCCGTTTTCGTTAACTGGGATTTCAACTGGTACAAGCTTATATAAATCCAGCAAAGGAAATATTTCTTTGTATGTCGGCGATTCGATGACAATTTTTTTGCCGGGAATGGCAATCATTTTCAAAACCAGGTCAATTGCCTGCTGGGTGCCATTGGTTATCATTATTTCTTCGGGCAATACAGAAACTCCATGATTTTCAAGGTGCTTGCAAATGTATTTTCTTAAAGGATAATATCCCATTGGATCACCGTATTCGAAAAGTTCACCGCCTATTTTGTATATAGCTTCATTAAGACAGCACCTGAAGCTTTCGAAGGGAAGCACGGAGATATCTATATTCATTGTGCTGAAATCGATCAGACTGGAATCATTGTATGATTGTATTCCGCCGAATCTATCAATAATATTGTCAGAGGAAGATATCTCCGGCCATCGAATTGCTCCTTCAACATTTGATGAACTCCTGCCAGTAATTTCTTTTCTTTCCCTTACCACAGGACAGGAGTTGGGTTTCAGGTCTACATATCCAAGGGACCAAAGCTCCTGATAGGCAAGTGCTGCTGTCGATCTGTGCACACCGGTCATCTGTGCAAGATTTCTAGTAGACGGAAGTTTGTCGCCTGAAGAAAGGGTCTGGCTGTTGATTTTTTCGATAACCTGCTGAATAATTTGCTTATACTTGGGTTCGCGTGATTTTTCATCAAGATTTATTATAAGCATAATTTCCTCCAAAATTCCTCTTTTAATATAAGCATAGCATTAATTTGGCGGATTGAAAGGGACAGTTTACGCCTTTTTTAAACAGACCAGTTGCTGTTGCAAAACTTTGTCAAATTGGAGTGCGTTAAAAGTGTCCACTATGAAAATATGTTATCATATGCATAGGAGGAGAAAAATATGCCAAGTTATGCAGGAAAAAAAAAAATCCCTGCACATCTTTATGCAACCCCAAGAATGAAAGATAGTCAAAAGATAAGAAAACAAGCTGAATAATGAGGGCAAATGGTCTACACCCTGAACTAGGCAAAAAATTCAAACCTTAACCAAACAAGAAATCAGATGGCAGGCACAGCGAAAAGTCGAGAGATTAATACTGAACTTGTAAAAAGGTCGTTAGGTGACGCTTTAACTAGGATAAACAAAGAGGAAGAGGATGTTTTTCACAGCGATAGAGGAGTTCAATATAGCAGCATATCATTTAGTGAGATGTTGAAGAATATAAAATAGATTAATTGCAAGGAGGAGAAAAAATGGAACCTTCAAACACCTTTTATACAAGTGAAAGGAAGAAATGGAGGGAATGGCTTACTGAAAACTTCGAAAAAGAAAAGGAAATATGGCTCGTGTTTCCAAAGAAAGAGTCAGGAGAGAAAGGTCTTTCCTATAACGACTCAGTGGAAGAGGCACTCTGTTTCGGCTGGATTGACAGCACTGTTAAGAAATTAGATTCATTACATAGAGTTCAGCGGTTTTCTCCAAGAAGAAAGTGCAGTGGATACTCCAGAGCAAATATTGAAAGGCTGATTTGGCTTGAGGGACAGGGAATGATTCATCCGAAGGTCAGAGACACCATTCTTGAAGTAATCAGAGTACCCTACGAATTTCCTGCTGATATTCTTGAGCTAATCAGGAGTGATAAAAAGGCTTGGGAGAACTATGAAAAATTTCCGGAAGCCTACAAAAGAATTCGTATTGCCTATATTGATGAAGCGAGGAAGCGTCCTTTGGAGTTTAAAAAACGTCTAGATAACTTTATCAGGAAAACAAAGGAAAACAAACTTATTGGGTATGGAGGAATCGACAAATACTACAAAAAATAGTTATACGAAAAATGAAAGGAGGTTATGTAAAATAGCATATCTGTCTGCTATAGCAAGCTCGGCCGCGGGCTGCCTCCTCGCTAGCACCCCCGGGGGCAGTTAACATTGTGTTTATTAAATATTGAGCGACAAAATTTCTGGAATTGATTGATGAGGTCGGGATGGTTTCGGAAATGAACACAGGCCATATGTTGGCAACGCTTGAATGCATTAAAGCATTTGAGGATGGGCAGTAACAATAAACTTCTTAGACTGGGTATAAACCATTCATACTCTGTTATCCCAACATACATTTTCAAAGTATTCTCACCACATCAATTTGTATGGCGCATGAGGGGGAGGAAGCAAAATGGATCAATCATATTTGAAAATTTCCGCAACGAATTTGCATTGGAAGGGCTTATTGGCGGGCAGCAATATTTGCTGCCGCTTTTCCTTTGTCCTTTCTTGAAAAAAGAAAAAAATAAAAACACAAAGAAGTAAAAGTAGGGTAGAATAGAGGAGGAAAATAGTTGCATTCATTTCGAGCAACTAAAGAATGCGGGTTTCAAGATGATGCACAAATAGCAAGAAGATTGTAATAGAGTCTTCGGGATTAATCAGAGGAGGATACGTTATGAAAATTTCAAAGAGCGATGCGTTGATATGGTTTGATTTTTTTTCACAATTGACCGAGGAAGAGGAGATTAGCACAAAACACGAAGAAATCATTTACGCTACCTTTGCACAAATTGAGGCAGCGATCGATCATAGAAATGATGCGTTAATGTCGGAAATCAGAAATTTGAAAAATTTGGAGAATAGAACTGTTTTTGTGGGAAATGAAAACAAATTCCCGGAAGGATGTCGTTCTTGTCTGTTGGGAACCGGTTTGAGTGCAATCAGGAAAACGAACAAATGCAACCTGGAGTGCAAGTTCTGCTATAATTATGGGCAACTTGAAGATATTCCGCCAGTTGGCGAGGGCATGTGGGAAATCGGGGGCACTAAATTTTATGAGAAGGATATTGATTTGCTTCTTTCCGTCCACCGAAAACCAACCGGTATTTCCTACGTTTATTTAGAGCCATTCATGGAAATAGAAAAATACTACTCCATTATCAAGAAATTTAGTGATGCTCAAATCCATCAGCATCTATACACAAATGGCACTTTAGCTACGGAAGAGACATTGAAAGCATTAGGCGAAGCCGGTCTTGACGAGATTCGTTTCAACCTGGGTGCTTCTGGGTGTTCAGACAAGGTTGTTGAAAATATTGGAATAGCGAAAAAATACATCAAAAATGTAGGTATTGAAACTCCAATGACTCCTGAGTTTTTCGAAGCGTTTTTCAAGAAAAAGCAAGCGATCCTAGATACGAAATTGGATTTTATCAACTGTGCAGAATTACATCTAAATGAGAATAACATAGACAATTATTACGGGGAGAACATGTATATTTCCAGACTTGGCTACATATCTCCGATTTGGAGCAGGGAATTAACCCTGAAATTCATGAAAATAGCCGATGAAGAAAACTGGGATTTAGCAGTTCATGATTGCTCAAACAATACAAAATTTGCCAGAGGTTTGAATCTGAGCAGCAAAGAGGGCAAGTGGTTCGGAGCCAGTGATTATGCCTGTGAGTTTTCAAGTATTCCATACGAAGTGTTTTTCCCAATACTGAATGATGACAATTTCAAATTTTTAATTGAAGAAGAATTACCTGACGAATATAAACCGGAAGTGATAGTTTTTTAGAGTGTCTTGTCAATCATGAGTGTTTGCTTGACCGGAGACATTTCGAGGAACACCATGAATAACTAACCCTATAGAGCAGACAATAAAAAGTCTACTCTATAGGTTTTTTTTGTTATTGGACAGATGTAAATAAACTATTAAAAATAGTGATTTGCTGTCATGTCACAGGTTTTTTATTGTAATATCATTATGTACTTTGAGTAATCTTAAGCTCTATTTTTAAAGTATAATTATCAGATGAACGGGGATGTAGTGTGAATTCAAGAAGAAAGTTTATTAAAAAATTCATATCCATTGCATTGAGCTGTGCATTCGCATTAAGTGGTGTTTTAACACCCCAACTAGAAGCAAAGGCAGCAACAGTAAACGATGGATCAATTCTAGGAACTCAAGTTGCAACCGCAGAGCAAATGGCATCTTATGCTTTATCGATGAACCCCTCACCTAAGATCAACTGCACAATGCTTGAGCTTGCAAAGATGTTTTTAGAAGAAGGAGCAGTAGAGGGTGTCAGGGGCGACATTGCATTTGCACAAGCCTGCAAGGAAACTGGATACTTCGCCTTTGGTGGAACAGCGCTCTGGACATGGAACAATTATTCAGGACTTGGGGTCACAGGGGTTGCCTATGATCCTGGTACAAGTACAGAGGTACCGTTCGCTAACGGAGTTGCAGTGATAAAGGATTCTTCCGGGGACAGTGTCGGAGTCAAATTCAGCGAGCCGAGACTCGGTGTAAGGGCTCAAATACAACATCTTAAAGGATATGCAACCGCAGAAGCTTTGAAGCAAGCAGCAGCTGATCCAAGGTACAGCTTGATAACCAAAGGAACAGCGCCCAATTGGACGGATTTGAATGGGATATGGGCAGTGCCGGGACCAAACTATGGGCAAGAAATATTGGCAATATACGACAAGATAAACGCGGTTAGCATAAGCACTTCAGTAACCCAGGCAGAAATCTCCGGCACAAATTTATCGGCAAAGGTCCTGACAGGAATAACGGTGACGCCACCTGCGAAAAAAGAGTACGTGCTTGGTCAGAACCTGGACTTAAGCGGACTTGCTGCAACAGGAACATACAGTGACGGAACAACAGCGCCAGTGCCCTTGACTTCAGCTGATTTAAGCGGCTTTAACAGTTACAATGCAGGGAGTCAGACAATAACGGTGACTGTTGATGGCAAGACCGATACCTTCAATGTAAATGTAGCAGAAAAGACACTTGCAGGAATAAAGGTTGTTAAGCAGCCTGCAAAGACAGAATATGCAGAAGGTCTAAGTATAGATTTGACGGGCATGGAAGTTGTTGGAACATACAGTGACGGAACAAGTTCACCAGTAACAGTGACTAAAGACAACATAAGCGGATTTGACAGCAGCAAAATAGGAAATCAGACAGTAACAGCAACGGTTGATGGCAAGACCGCTTCATTCGCTGTTAATATAATTCCTATAGTCAATGTGCTTTCAGGCTCAAACATATATGCAACGGCAGTTGAAGTCAGCAAAGCAAGCTATACTAAAACAAACACAGTAATATTGGAAACAGGAACCAATTTTTCAGATGCATTGTCTGCAGCGCCGCTGGCGATCCAAGAGAAGGCACCGATATTGCTGACTGAAACAGACAGCATACCACAGTCAACTTGGGATGAAATAAAGAGGCTCAATGCTGCCAAAGTTATAATAATAGGCGGAGAAGGGGAAGTAAGCCCTTCAGTAGAAACAACGCTGAAAAGCCTTGGTATTTCTGTTGAAAGGGTAAGCGGGAGCAGCACATTCGGCACTGCTGTGGAAACCGCAAAAAGAGTAAGAGAAAAATCCGGAGTAACAGACAAAGTTGTACTTTCAAACGGGTGCTATTTTGCAGATGCACTCTCAATAGCCAGCTATGCTTCACAGCAAGGTATTCCTACATCACTTACAGATGAAAAAGCTGGTATAACAGATAAAGTTGTACTTGAACACGGGTACGGCTTTGCGGATACGCTTTCCATAGGAAGCTATGCTTCAAAGAAAGGTATTCCCATTTTGATGACAGATTCAAATGTTCTGGCAGGCGAAACCAAAGCCGCATTAATAGAGTTTGGAATAAAAGAGGTTGAGGTAATAGGAGACTACAGTGTTGTGAGCCAAAGCGTAGAAGAAGAACTTGAAGCAATGGGGATAAGAGTGGCAAGAACTTACGGAAGCAGCAGATTGGGAACATCAATTGAAGTAGCAGGAAAGTTTTTTCCTGATTCACAAAAGGCGATAGCAGCATCTGGACTCGGATTTGCAGATGTATTGGCTGCAGTGCCTCTTGCGGCGAAGATGGATGCACCTATTATATTTGTTGATCGCAACTCACTTCCATCAGAGGTTGGTACCTACATGACTAATTCCCAAATAGACAGTATCACCATGGTCGGATGCGACAGCGCCGCGGGAGAAATGGTAAAGGACCAATGGGTCAAACTGGGAGAATAAAAATATTAATCTGTTTAAAAGCATCTGCTTCGGTAGGTGCTTTTTTTATACCGTCGATGAAGGCGCGCGATATATTTTATCATACTGACAGCTGAGGAAATATGGAGATGTTGTTAATGGTCTTTTGTGCTGCAACTGGGAAAAATATGTTAAAATAGATATAGAGGATTTCTTGAATTATTATTTCTTGCAATCAAACCCGCTATTTCAATGTTTATGATCCAAATGGGGTATCTGTTCAGCTGCGTGTTTTCCCAAAGTGATTTCTACAGCACCTGACTGCTGCAGGCTCCAAGCGTAACTACTATTTATAATGTGAGGGAGGTTTATTAAACTATGAAAGTCCTTGTAAGATCAGAAAGATGCAAACAATGCGGTTACTGTGTTGCTAACTGCCCCAAAAAAGCGATTTCATTTCAAGAAGAAATAAGCGCCACAGGTTACAGACCTGTAGTAATCGATGATGAAAAGTGCATAGGCTGCGGCATATGCTATTCGATGTGCCCGGACTGGGTGTTCGAAATTTCAGGCGAAGGAGGAGATAAATAATGGGTGACATGATGAAAGGCAACATTGCCATTGCAGAAGCAGCGGTTAGAGCCGGAGCAAGATTATACGCAGGCTATCCGATAACACCGTCAACTGAGATTATGGAATACCTCTCAGACCGCATGCCGGAAGTCGGCGGAGTATTCATACAGGCTGAAAGCGAGGTCGCGGGGATAAACATGGTGCTGGGAGGAGCGGTATGCGGAGTGAGATCCTTGACAGCTTCTTCAGGGCCGGGAATGAGTTTGAAACAGGAGGGCATATCCTGCGCATCCGACGAAGAACTTCCTTTGGTGGTCATCAACGTTGTGCGATACGGAATAGGACTTGGAACACTCGACTCAGGCCAGTCAGACTACCACAGGGGAACCCGCGGAGGCGGAAACGGGGACTACAGATGCATAGTCCTGAGCCCATACAGCGTCCAGGAGGCAGTTGAACTGGTTGGTTTAGCCTTCGAGCTTTCTGAAAAATACAGGATGGTTGCAGAGATAATGACAGAAGCCGCATTAGGGCAGATGATGGAGCCTTGCGACCTCCCGGAATTTAAAGATGCGACCAAGATGCCTGGCTTCATCGACGGGAAACACACCAATCCGAGAATTTCTCCCTTATACAAGAACAGGATAAAGGAAGCAGGCGAGATCAAGGCAAAGTATGAAGAAGTTAAAGCAAACGAGCAGAGATGGCAAGACGGCTATCTTGATGATGCCGACTATGTATTCGTTGCTTTCGGTATACCAGGCAGATCAACAATGGGCGCTATAGAGCAGCTGAGAGCTGAAGGGCACAAGGTAGGCTTCATAAGACCTATCACGCTGTGGCCTTTTCCTGAGAAAGCTTTTGAAAAGGTAAATCCGAATGTCAAAGGATATATAACTGTAGAAACAAATGCACTGGGGCAGATGGTTGATGATGTTGCGTTGACTGTGAAGAGATTGAGGAGAGCAGACATACCAGTCTATTGTTTACCTTATGTTCTTGGAGTTCCCGCCATGCAGAGAATCCATGATGATTTCCTGACCATCGAAGCAGGGGAAATGAAGGAGGTATATTAAAATGGCAAAAGCAAAAAAAACACCTGCTATTCTGACAAAGCAGATGATGTTCTGCCCGGGCTGCGGCCACGGCTTGGTTTTAAGGCTTATAGCAGAATGCCTGGAAGAGCTTGGACAGGATAAAAACGTAATATTCGGGATCGGCGTGGGATGCATCGGTTTAGCAGGCAATGGTCTCGATGCAGACAAATTCGATGCACTTCATGGAAGAAGCGCCGCTGTCTGTACAGCCATGAAGAGGGTAAATCCTGATACAATGATAGTATCCTATCAGGGTGACGGTGATGCATACAGCATAGGTTTAGCGGAAACTATGAATGCCGCCTACAGAAACGAGAATTTCACAGTGATAGCTGTCAACAATACAAACTATGGCATGACCGGCGGACAGATGAGTACTACAACAATGCCTGGACAGAAGACGACAACCAGCACTCACGGGAGAAACTGCGACATAACCGGAATGCCTTTAAGATTCCCCGAACTTGTAGCCAGCCAGTTCCCTGGCGTTGCCTATGTTGCAAGAGGAACCATGACTACACCTGCCAACGTAAACAAACTTAAGGGTTACATAAAAAATGCATTTGAAGCACAGATGAACCACGAAGGATATTCAATAGTTGAAGTTCTTTCGCCATGCCCTACAAACTGGGGTATGACCCCTTTGCAGTCAGTAGAGAGAATTGAGAAGGAACTTATTCCTTACTATCCGTTGGGTGAGTTCAAAACAAGGGAGGCGAAATAGTTATGAAAGAGATAGTATTCGCCGGATCAGGCGGACAAGGCGTATTGACATCGGGCCTGGTTATTTCGCAGATTGCAGTACACAAAGGCCTGAATGCCACATGGATGCCATCCTATGGCGCAGCAATGAGAGGCGGCACGGCAAACTGCACAGTTAAGTATGGTGAAGGGATGATTTACAACCCCGCACAGGAAAAACCGGACATACTGTTGGCTATGAACAACCCTTCCTTTCTGAAGTTCATAAAAATTGTAGCTCCGGGAGGTATCGTGGTTATTGACAAAGATATGGTTACCTGCGATACGGCTGTACGGGATGACATCAAGGTCATATCTGTTCCGAGTGCCGCAATGTCAATGGAAATAGGCCACAGGCAGGGTGCAAACATAATAATGGCCGGAGCTATTGCAAAAGCCGCAGGCGACTTCACTGAAGAGGAAGGCATAAAAGGGATGAATGACATGTTCAGAAAAAAAGGAAAAGAAAAATATGAAGAAATAAACGCTAAGGCATTCAGGATGGGCTACAATTATATATAAACTTTTGATCAAAATTGTGGAACTGGTCTAACTAGTTCTTTGCTTTGTTTCAATGTTCACAATATTCTAATATTTTATTGTGCAACACGCTGGGTATTTGTATAATAGAGGTGTAGAAACAACATTGGTTGAAAAGGAGGTTTTTTTAATGGAAGAAATGAAATGTCCGGTTACAGGCAAAACGAGAAAAGCCATATCTGGTGGCGGCACTTCAAACAGGGAATGGTGGCCGAACCAGTTGAACCTCAAGATTCTTCATCAGAACTCAAACCTGAGTAATCCGATGGGCGCCGACTTCAACTACGCTGAAGAATTCAAGAAACTCGACATTGAAGCAATAAAGAAGGACCTTTACGCATTGATGACAGACTCGCAGGATTGGTGGCCTGCCGACTACGGCCACTATGGAGGTCTCTTCATCCGTATGGCGTGGCACAGCGCAGGCACATACCGCCTTGGCGACGGGCGAGGCGGCGGCTGCTGGGGAATACAGCGCTTTGCGCCTCTCAACAGCTGGCCGGACAATGTAAACCTGGACAAGGCGCGCCGCTTGCTTTGGCCGATCAAGAAAAAATACGGCAGTAAGATCTCCTGGTCCGATCTGATAATCCTCACAGGCAATTGCGCACTTGAGTCGATGGGATTCAAGACGTTCGGTTTTGGCGGCGGTCGCGAGGACGTGTGGGAGCCGCAGGAAGATGTTTACTGGGGCTCTGAGAGCGAGTGGCTTGGCGACAAGCGATACTCAGGCGATAGGGAGCTCGAGAACCCACTCGCAGCTGTGCAGATGGGCCTTATCTACGTGAACCCGGAAGGGCCGAACGGCAACCCTGATCCGGTCGCTTCCGGCCGCGATGTCCGGACGACATTCGCACGAATGGCCATGAACGACGAAGAGACCGTTGCGCTTATCGCCGGCGGGCACACCTTCGGAAAATGCCACGGTGCAGGTCCTGCAACACATGTTGGCCCTGAACCAGAGGCCGCAGGCATCGAAGAGCAGGGCCTGGGATGGAAGAGCAGCTTCGGCAGCGGCAAAGGCGGCGATACTATCAGCAGCGGGCTCGAGGGCGCCTGGAAGCCGAACCCTACCAAATTTGATATGGGCTACCTGAACGTGCTTTTCAAATACGAGTTTGAGCTGATAAAGAGCCCGGCCGGAGCAAATCAGTGGCTGGCAAAGGATGTGGCTGAAGAGGACATGGTGGTTGACGCTCATGACCCTTCTAAGAAGCACCGGCCGATGATGACCACGGCGGACCTCTCCCTTCGCTTTGACCCGATCTACGAGCCGATCGCCAGGCGCTACCAGCAAAACCCGGAGGAATTCAGGGACGCGTTCGCCCGCGCATGGTTCAAGCTGACACACCGCGATATGGGTCCGCGTTCGCGCTATCTCGGTCCAGAGGTTCCGGCCGAGGAACTGATCTGGCAGGATCCGGTGCCTGCCGTCGACTATGAATTGATAAACGAAAAGGATATTGCAGATCTCAAGGGCAAGATTCTGGCTTCAGGGCTGTCCGTTTCACAGCTGGTTTCCACGGCCTGGGCATCGGCGTCAACGTTCCGCGGCTCAGACAAGCGCGGCGGGGCAAACGGGGCGCGCATCCGACTTGAACCTCAGAAGGATTGGGAAGTCAACCAGCCGGCTCAACTCAATGCTGTGCTCCAGATCTTTGAAAAAATCCAATCATGTGCAGGCATAGAGCAGGCTGCAAGGAATGCCAACCGCAATTTGGCCGTACCTTTCATGCCTGGACGCACTGATGCATCCCAGGAACAGACCGATGTGAAGTCATTCTCGGTGCTTGAGCCGAAGGCAGACGGGTTCCGCAACTACCTGAAAACCAAATTCTCCGTATCAGCAGAGGAACTTCTGGTTGATCGTTCACAGCTTCTTACACTGACCGCTCCTGAGATGACTGTCCTGCTTGGAGGCATACGCGTCCTGAATACAAATTACGGACAGTCTCAGCACGGCGTCTTCACCAGGAGACCAGAGACGCTTACGAATGACTTCTTCGTGAACCTGCTCGACATGAACACAGCATGGAAGCCGACCTCTGAAGAAGGAGACGTGTTCGAGGGACGAGACCGCGCGACTGGCGAACTCAAGTGGACCGGCACCCGTGTTGATCTTATCTTCGGTTCAAACTCCCAGCTCAGGGCCATAGCTGAAGTCTATGCGTGTGACGATTCTCAGGATAAATTCGCGAATGATTTTGTGGCAGCCTGGAACAAAGTGATGAACGCAGATCGTTTCGATCTTGCAAAAAAATAAATCAAAATAGCAATAAGGGGGACAAAAAATGAACGAAAACAAGACTATCGATAACCTGATGGAGGCATTTGCCGGAGAATCCCAGGCAAACAGAAAATACCTGGCGTATTCCAGGAAGGCCGAGAAAGACGGTAAGATTAATGCCGCCAAGCTATTCAAGGCTGCATCCGATGCCGAAACCCTGCATGCCTTGAAGCACTTTGAAGTTGCAGGAAAAGTAGCTTCAACAGCGGATAACCTTAAGGATGCAGTTGCAGGAGAGACCCATGAGTACAAGGATATGTATCCTGATTTTGTGAAAATTGCTGAAGCGGAGGGCAACAAAGCTGCTGTAACTTCTTTCATGTATGCAATGAAAGCCGAAGAGGTGCATGCAAAGCTTTATGAGGAAGCATTGGAAAACCTTGATCAGACGGAAGAGGTATTCTATTATCTGTGTCCGGTATGCGGCAACATTGAAAAAGCTCGTCCTGATAAATGCAGCATCTGTGGCGTTCCAGGAGATAAATTCATCAAATACTAGATGGAAGAAGGAGCATAAATCTCGTAGATCTAGCTAAGCAGCCACGCCCGTAATAATGGGTGTGGCTTTTTTTATTATCGGTTGCTAAACAGAATAATATGCTGTAATGTAAAATAAGAGATGTGATGCAATGTCATGTAAGGGAGGATGAACCGCATGGAGATAGAAGTAAAATGCTCATGCTGCTCAAAGGGATGTAATCTTAGAATCGATGTGAAAAACCTGGTTGTGGCTGGGAACAGTTGCCCGAGGGGAATTGATTACGGAATCAGCGAGTTGGAATACCTTCGTAAGAAGGGTGAAACATCAGCGCATCCTGTGCAGGAAGACCCCAAAAATGATTGAAGTGGGTTTCCTTTCCATATGACAAACAACGACCCCATCCTGTATAATAGTAACGTACTAAGAATTTTTTTGAGGAAGGCCTGAAAATAGGATGAAAAAGATAAATGAAATTTTCAGTGATTATGAAGCAGGGCGCAACCTAAGAAATGCAGTTGTAGAAGGCGTTGTCTTAAGGAAAAACACTAAAACCCTGGAGATGAATATCAGCTCTGATAAATATATTGAAATAGAAGAAATCGAAGGCATTAAAAAATTTATCAGAAAAAGATTCGCATTGGAAGATTCTAAAATCACTATAAAATATGCTGAGGGGATGGAAAAAAGGCCCATAGAGGAGGAACTCAAAAGAATTGTATTCCTGCTGGCAAACGAGCATCCTTTTTTAAGGGCGGCATTGAATAATTGTGAATACGAAATAAACAACGACAATATAAATTTCAATTTCAAAATAGTAGTGTCAAGGTATTTGAAAAACCTGGAGTATGATAAAAAAATCCGGGAGACCATAAAGAACTTGTACGGCACCTCATACAAAATAAATTTTGTCGATAAAGTGAGCGGCGAGCTGCTGATAAGGCATCAGGAGTACGCCCGTGCAAAGGAAATGCTGATCATTCAGAATGAGGTTAAGGATACGCCAAGCAGTCCTGCCCATAACCTGCCTGCAGAAGCAGCAGGAAACAGGCAGGAAGCGAAATCGGAGAGCACAGCTAAAAAGGTTAATCCGTTCTTGATTTTAGGCAGAAATGCCAATATAAAGGATTCAATAATTAAGATTACTGATATTACTCCACATGAGGGCAGGGTTGCGATCGAGGGTGAGATATCAAATCTTGAATCAAAGGAACTGAGAAGCGGGAAAATGTTGATTTCCTTTGATTTATATGACGGCTCAAGTTCCATGAGCTGCAAGTCCTTCATCAAACCCGGGGAAGGTGAAGAGGTATTATCAAGGCTTAAAAAGGCTAAGGGTGTCAGGCTTTCTGGAAATGCAGACTACAGCAAGTTTTCCGGCGAGGTTGAGATTATCGCCAACACTATAGTAGAAACACAAGGTGTGAAAAGGACTGTAAGGAAGGATAATGCAGAGGTGAAAAGGGTAGAGTTTCACATGCATACGCAGATGAGCCAGATGGATGCCATGACCAGCGCTTCCGATTTAATCAAACGGGCAATGAGCTGGGGCATGAAATCCATTGCCATAACGGATCACGGAGTTGTTCAGTCCTTTCCCGAGGCACATAAGCTGCTGGGGCGAGACAATCCTGACATGAAAGTCATATATGGGGTAGAGGCGTATTTGGCACCGGACAAAAATCCGTCAGTGACAAACATCAAGGGACAGCCTATAGACACCACATATTGTGTGCTGGATTTGGAGACGACGGGTTTTTCACCGATAACAGAAAAAATCACTGAAATAGGGATAATGAAGCTGGAAGGTGGAAAAGTAATAGATAAATTCAGCTGCTTTGTAAACCCTGAGAAGAATATCCCGGCAAGGGTTGTGGAGGTCACCAACATAACCGATGACATGGTGAAGGACGCAGAAACCATAGACAAGGTTTTCCCTAAAATGCTGGAATTTATTAACGGCAGTGTACTGGTTGCCCATAATGCAGAATTCGATGTTGGCTTCCTTAAACATAATGCCAGGGTTTTGGGCCATGACTTCGATTTCACATACTTGGATACCCTGGCTTTGGCAAAGGAGCTCTTCCCTCATTTCAAAACCTTTAAACTGGGAAGAATTGCTAAAAACCTTGGTTTCAAGGTTGATGTGGCCCATAGAGCCTTGGATGATGTCGACACTACTGTCAAGGTATTCAATGTTATGCTCGAGGAGCTGAAGAAAAGGGGCGCAGAGACTCTTGAGGATATAGACATATATGGCTCTAATGAAGAAGCAAAGAAGGGAGAATATAAAAAGTGCAGGACCTATCACGCTATAATCCTGGCTAAGGATTATACGGGATTGAAGAATCTATATAAGCTGGTATCCTACTCCCATTTGGATTATTTTTATAAAAAGCCTCGTATATTGAAGAGCCTCTACAAGGAATACTCAGAGGGTCTGATAATAGGCAGCGCCTGCAGCGAAGGGGAGCTGTACCAAGCCATTCTGCTTGGAAAACCGGATGAGGAGATAGAAGACATCGCAAATGCGTATGATTATCTGGAAATCCAGCCTTTGGGGAATAACGAGTATCTGGTAAGAACCGAGCAGGTGCCAGACATGGAATACTTAAAGGAAATCAACCGGAAAATCGTTGCTCTGGGCGAAAAATTGAACAAGCCTGTACTTGCGACGGGGGATGTTCACTTCATGGATCCAGAGGAGGAGATATACAGGCGTATATTGGAAGCAGGCCAGGGTTTCAAGGATGCAGACAATCAGGCTCCGTTATATTTAAGGACCACTCAGGAGATGATCGAGGAATTCTCATACTTAGGGTATGAAAAGGCCTATGAGGTGGTCGTAACAAACACCAACATGATAGCGGATATGTGTCAGCATATCAGCCCTATTTCACAGGAAAAATGTCCCCCTCACATCGATGGATGTGAACAGACCATCAAGGACATAGCCTACGGAAAGGCCCATAACCTGTACGGGAATCCATTGCCGGAAATTGTCAAAAGCAGGCTGGACAAGGAGCTCGACTCCATCATCAAAAATGGATTCTCCGTAATGTATATAATTGCACAAAAGCTGGTCTGGAAATCAAACGAGGACGGATATCTGGTAGGCTCGAGGGGTTCGGTCGGATCCTCTGTCGCAGCATACATGACTGGCATCACGGAAGTCAACGCACTGCCGCCTCATTACAGATGCCCAGGCTGCAAGCATTCTGATTTCACGGATTACGGCTGCAAAAACGGCTTCGACCTGCCGGATATGGCTTGCCCTGTTTGCGGGGAAGCGCTGGAAAAGGACGGCATGGATATACCGTTTGAAACCTTCCTGGGCTTCAATGGAGACAAAGAGCCTGATATCGACTTGAACTTCTCAGGCGAATACCAGGCAAAGGCTCATAAATACACGGAGGTCATCTTTGGAAAAGGCACGACCTTCAAGGCCGGAACGATAGGCACTGTGGCGGACAAAACAGCATTCGGCTATGTGAGAAAGTATTTTGAGGAAAGAAATATCAATGTAAACAAGCCGGAGATAGCAAGGATCGCAAAAGGATGCACTGGAATAAAAAGAACCACCGGGCAGCATCCCGGCGGAATCATAGTTGTTCCTAAGGGAAGAGAAATATTCGAATTTTGCCCTGTACAGCATCCTGCAGATGACTCGGATTCTGATATCATTACAACGCATTTTGACTATCACTCCATCGACTCGAATCTGCTGAAGCTTGACATACTTGGACATGACGATCCTACAGTAATAAGAATGCTCCAGGATATCACGGGGGTTGACCCTATAAAGATACCCATGGATGACAAGGAGACCATGTCGTTATTCTCATCCACAAAAGCCCTCGGTGTAACGCCGGAACAGATAAATTCTAAGGTAGGAACATTCGGAGTTCCCGAGTTCGGCACCAGGTTCGTTAGAGGGATGCTTCTCGATACAAGGCCGAAAACTTTTGCGGATCTATTGTGCATATCGGGACTCTCCCACGGCACCGACGTGTGGCTCGGTAATGCCAAGGACCTGATTGATTCAGGAACAGTCACGTTAAGCGAGGCCGTATGTACCAGGGACGATATTATGACCTATCTCATAAGGAAGGGTCTTCCTCCGAATACTGCCTTCAAGATAATGGAGACGGTGCGTAAAGGAAAGGCTTTGAAGGACCCTGAAAAATGGGCGGAATATGAAGCTCTCATGAGGGAGAATGATGTGCCGGAATGGTACATAGATTCCTGCAGAAAGATAAAATACATGTTCCCAAAGGCCCATGCAGCAGCATACGTAATGATGGCATTCAGGATCGCCTGGTTTAAGGTTCACATACCTAAGGCCTATTATGCAGCCTATTTCACCATCAGGGCTAAGTCCTTCGACGCGGAATTCATGATCTTCGGGAAAGAAAAGGTTAAAGCAAAGATGAAGGAGATAGACATGCTGGGCAATGAAGCCGCCCCTAAGGACAAGGATATGTACGATGACCTTGAGATAGTTTTGGAAATGTACGAGAGGGGGATCAATTTCCTGCCAATCGATTTATACAAATCCGATGCAACAAAATTCCTGCTGGAGGAGGATGGCTTAAGGCCGCCTATAAACAGTATATCGGGAATGGGAACCGTGGCAGCGGAAGGCATTTACAGAGCTGCCCACGAAGAGATACCGTTCAGTTCCATTGATAATCTGAAAAAGCGTGCAAAAATCGGTAATTCTGCTGCCGATTTGCTCAGAAAATTTGGGTGCTTAAACGGTCTCACGGAAAGCGATCAAGTGAGTTTCTTTGATTCAATTTAATATTCATGCTACTAGCGGATTTTGGAGGTTTGTATGGAAGAAAAGAAGATTGCCGGAATAAAGGCAGCCGAATACATTCAGGATAACATGGTTTTGGGCTTGGGAACTGGTACTACAGCTTATTATATGATTGAAAAAGTAGGGGAGCTTGTTAGTGAGGGCTTCAACCTTAAAGCTGTTGCTACTTCTCAAAACACAGCAGATCTTGCCAATAAATTCAAAATTCCATTAGTATCCATAGACGAAGTTGAGAAAATAGATTTAGCCATCGATGGCGTCGATGAAATCGACGGACGGTTCAATGCAATCAAAGGCGGAGGCGGCGCTCTGTTCAGGGAAAAAATGGTAGCGGATATTGCCGACAAGGTGATTTGGATCATGGATTCAAGCAAAGTAGTCGATTCCATAGGGGCTTTTCCGCTTCCTGTAGAAATACTCCCATATGGGTACAGTCACACATTAAAGAAGCTGAAATCATTATCCTTTAATCCTGTATTGAGAATTAAAGACAGTGTTCCGTTTGTGACAGATAACCACAACTATATTGCAGACTTGCATATCGGCAAGGCTTTTGACATCGAGTGCGTGTCTCAAAAATTAAAATCCATAACAGGTGTATTGGAAACAGGATTGTTTTTAGATACCTGCGATATAATTGTCATTGGAACTGGCAATGGAGTGGAAATAGTTGAAAATAGGAGGGACCAATAATGGAAATCAGAAAAGCAACGGCAGAAGATTTCGACACGGCGTTTGACTACATCGAGAAGTTATGGACATACAATACTTATGATAAAGAGGTCATAAGGAAAGTTTATCAAGATGTTTTGGCAAATAACAACGATTTTGCCTTTTTCCTGTTTGATGACGTAAAGCCTAAAGGATTTTGCCACGGCACCTTCTTCAATACGTTCTGGCTCTCGGGCCAAACCTGCTATATTTCAAGCATCATTACAAACCAGGAAGAACGAAAAAAGGGCTATGGAGGTAAAATGATGGACCACGTCAAAGACCTGGCCAAGGAAAGGGGCTGCCATGCCATCGTGTTGGATTCTGGCATGCCGAGAATAGAGGCGCATAGATTCTATGAGAACTATGGATTTGAAAAGTGTGCATACTGCTTTGAATTGAAGCTGGACTAATACCGTCGTAAGAAAAGGAGCAATTTCATATATGAATTTTTATTTCGCACCTATGGAAGGGGTGACCGGGTATATCTATAGAAATGCCCACAATGCTTTTTTTGACAATATAGATAAATATTTTGCACCTTTCATTGTAGCAAATCAGGGGGAAAGCTTCAAAGCTCGAGAAATAAACGATATTCTGCCTGAACACAATCAGGGGCTTGTTTTGATACCGCAAATTTTGACCAATAATGCGAAAGATTTTATCCATACTTTAAAGAAAATAGAACAGCTGGGTTATGATGAGGTCAACCTGAATTTGGGGTGTCCCTCAGGAACTGTAGTTTCAAAAAACAGGGGAGCCGGATTCCTTTCAAAAAGAGAAGAGCTTGATGCGTTTTTGGAAGAAATTTTCACTCAGTCGTCGACAAAAATCTCGGTAAAAACCAGGATAGGGAGAGACCAGCCGGAAGAATTTTATGAGCTGCTCGAGATATTTAACAAATACCCTATGGAAGAGCTTATAATCCATCCAAGGGTGCAGAAAGATTATTACAAAAACAAGCCCAATATGAAAATATTCAAGGAAGCTTTAGCTTCAAGCAAAAATCCAGTCTGCTACAATGGTGACATTTTTACCGCTGAAGATTGCAGGGAGTTTTCGTCTGCTTTTCCCGGTGTAGGAACTGTAATGCTTGGAAGGGGACTATTGACCAATCCCGGACTGATCAGCAATATAACAAGCGGCATCAGACCCGATAAGGATTTGCTGAAAGAATTTCATGACAGGATTTATGAGGATTACAAAGGAGTACTCTTTGGGGACAGGAATGTCCTGTTTAAAATGAAAGAGGTTTGGTTCTATATGATTAATATGTTTTCTGATAATGCGAAATATGCGAAAAAAATCAGGAAAGCGGAGAGGTTGTCCGACTACGATGCGGCCGTTTCAAGTCTTTTCAGGGAACAGGATTTTTGGGGGATAGGTGCCTGCGATTAAGGCCCTATCCCTTGAATTTTGCCCAGAAGTCATTCAAGTCTTTCTCAAGGTCCCTGAAATTCCTAACCCTGGCATGTGGGAACCATTCCTCGGGAAACAGCTGCAGGTAATCCCTGCTGCTGAATCTCTCGTCAATGAGAAGTATCACGCCTTTATCGGTTTCAGTCCTGATAACCCTTCCGGCCGCCTGCAGGACCTTGTTCATGCCGGGATAAAGATATGAATACTCGTATCCGCATTTGTTCTTTTCGTTAAAATAGTCTTTGATGATATTTCTTTCAAAACAGATCTGTGGAAGGCCGACGCCCACGATAATCGAACCTATCAGTTCATCGTGCTTCAAGTCGACACCTTCAGAAAATATGCCTCCCAGTACGCAGAAGCCTAAAACTCGGTCCCTGGCACCAGGCTTGAATTCGTTTAAGAAAAGGTCCCTCTCCTCCTCTGTCATGCTGCTTGACTGCATGATCGTATATACCTCCGGATAACTGTCGGCAAACAAATTATAGACCTCATTCATGTATTTGTATGAAGGGAAATAAACTATATAGTTGCCATGCCTTTGGTCCAAAACCGTTTTTATGCATTTTGCTATCGAAGAATAAGTCTTGTCCCTGTTGTTGTATTTGGTTGAAATATTGTCTGCAACCAGCAGCGCCCTGTTGTTTGCGTCAAAAGGCGAAGGGATTCTTATTTTGTAACTGTCGTTTCCTCCGCCCAGAATATCCGTAAAATATCCGGCGGGCGATAATGTCGCCGAAAAGAAAACCGAAGCCTTGCCTCTCTTCTGCGCTTCGCTCAGCAGGTAGGAGGGATCAAGGCAAAACAGTTTTATTTTGGTATCGTCCCTGCTGTTCTCAACATAGGTGATGTACCTTTCGTCATAGAATTCTGCCGTCCTCATAAATGTCAGCGCATTGAAATACATCTCCAGCAGCTTGTCGTGAAGCTCGCTTTCTTCATTCCTGGCCAGCCACTCCTCCGATTTGCTTATGAATTTCATGAGGAGCGGATATATGTCCTTAGGTTCGCTTTTCTGAATGAAGTAATTGCCGTCATCTGCCGATTTTTTCATGGAGATCATGAAAGAATTAAGTTTGCCCAGCGACCTGGAGATCCCTGGATCCTTGTCCTTGAACAGTTTTTTCAGCTCAAGGATGGGCTTTTTGTAAAGTTCGGCAGAGAACATGGATCTGGCCCTGTCCACCAGGTTGTGCGCCTCGTCTATGAGAAAGGTGTAGTCTCCTCCGTTGTCAGTAAAAAACCTTTTCAGGTATACCCTTGGATCGAAAACGTAGTTGTAGTCGCAGATCACGCAATCAGCCCAGAGCGTCAGATCCAAAGAGAACTCGAACGGGCATATCCTGTGCTTCCCGGCATATTCTTCTATGACCTGGCGTGTGAAATGGTTTTCCTGCTTGAGGATGTCAAGGATTGCATTGTTCACTCTGTCAAAATGACCCTTGGCAAATTCGCAGTGTTCAGGGTTGCATATCGATTTTTCCTTGAAGCATATCTTTTCTTTTGCCGTAAGGGTCACAGTCTTGAACTCAAGCCCTTTCTCCTCCATCTTTGAGAACGCTTCCTCAGCCACACCCCTGACGATGGTTTTTGCCGTGAGATAAAAAATCTTGGAAGTATGGCCTTCTCCCATAGCCTTGATTGATGGGAACAGCGTCGATATGGTTTTTCCGATACCGGTCGGTGCCTGGATGAATATTTTTTTGTTTTCAACGATTGTCTTGTATACGGAAACAGCCAGGTCCCTCTGACCCTTCCTGTATTTTTCGAAAGGGAAATCCAGTTCCTTTATGGAGTCATCCCTTCTGGAAACCCAGTCCCTGGTCAGGCTTGCCCAGATGAGGTATTTGTCCATAAGGTCGAAAAAGAACTCCTTCAGTTCATCCAG
>JAGFXP010000032.1 GCA_017861315.1 Bacillota bacterium
AGCGGTCCCGCGGCTGACTCGATTATATTTATCTCATAAGGCAGGCAGGGTGCGATGACCCTGAGCCCGCCTACTATTTCAGCTATCCCCTCAGGCCCGATTATTGTTATCGGCGACCTCCTTCCGCTGTTGCCCAGCGTCGTAAGAAGCCCCGGCAGTCCAACCGTGTGGTCGCCGTGGCCGTGGGTTATGCATATTACATCAAGGGATTTGAAGCCCCAGCCCAGCATCCTCATGGACACCTGCGTTCCTTCTCCGCAGTCAACGAGGATCTTCCGTCCCCTGTACCTGATCAGCAGTGCAGACAGGTTGCGTTCGGGCATAGGCATGCCTCCCCCGGTTCCAAGAAGTGCAGCTTCTACCATTCTAACCGCCTCCTCCTACTTTATTCCTCATGATAAAACCTTTCTCCGGTTTTGGGATTATAATAAACCCTGTACTTTTTTCCATTATTCGGATCCAAATTTATCTCGTCTGTTTTCTCGAAACCTCCGGGAACATCCGTTCCATGATTTTTTCCATACCTCCTGTCCCAGACCAGCAGCGATACGACAGCAAAAACGACAATGCCCAACTGCATCAAAATATAAAAATCAAATCCCATCGGCGTGATCCCTAAATCTTTTCAATTACAACTGCAGTACCGTAGGCCAGCACTTCACTCATGGATTGTCCTATTTCGCTGGAGTCGAACCTCATCATCACGATTGCGTTTGCTCCCATCGAAGCAGCGTTCATGACCAGACGGTCGACCGCCTGTTTACGGGCATCCTCAAGCATTGCAGTATATTCGTGGATTTCCCCGCCGACAAGACTCCTCAGGCCCGCGATTATGTTCCCTCCGAGCCCGCGGCTCCTGACGACCAATCCAAAAACCTGCCCCTTTACTTCCGTCACTTTGTAACCGCTGATGTTTTCCGTTGTAACAATTATCATTCTATTATCCCCTTTCATTTTCATTTTTTTCAAAACCAGCTATTGACTCTTTCCCAATCCATATGTATTCTCTAGCATCGCAAAAGAAGCTAATTGAAAAAATTATAGACATACATCCCGGAGCAAATTGCAGAGTATACCATGATGCTCCAGCTTGCGAGCGCTGCCGGAATTGCCGGGATTTTATTGATCATCCTTTTCAGGTTTGGATCAATCCAATAGATCATTAAGAGAGAAAGCAATCCCCATCCAAGTGAAACAGGGAGAGAGATGATGCCAAAAATAGAGAACGGCAAATCGCTGTAGCTCCACAGGGCATGAAAAAATATTTTTGTCAAAATGAGACCAATTATTAATTCTAACATGGTTGTAATGCACACCGAAGCAGAAAAAACAATCAGCGGATGCTTTTTCTGATGTGACAACAGTTTTGCAAGAAGCAGGCAGCCGACTCCGTAAAGTGGAATTAACGGCAAACCATATTGAACCCAGCCTCGTGCAACAAATTTGTGTTCCATAAGCAGAATAAAGCATGTTTCAAGAATCCAGCCCAATAAGCTGTAGAAAATGAACGCAAGCAAAACCCGATTGATATTTAGGGAAGCTGTTGACAATCGGCTGAAAGATTTCATAATATTGGCTCTTCTTAAAGAAATATGCATTTTTCATATCCCCTCCAGCGAAACGCGATAATGTTGTATGTAATTTGATTCAGCTTTTTTCTTCCGACCTGCTCCCGAAGTATGTGGACACCAGTATGAGGATTCCGCCTATTATCTGGAATGCATTCATGTTATCCTGAAATATCAGCACTCCCCATATGACAGCCGAGATCGGATCAATATAGCTGAGCAGCGCTATATTCTGCCCCTTGACATCGTTCATGGCAGAGAAATATAAAGACAGGCCGAAAGCAGTGTGAACAAGGCCCAGTATCAGTAAGAAACTCAGCATTTTAATGTCGGTTATATGTATCGCATTCCTGTACAGGATAAACGGTAGCAGAACAAGAGCCGCCGCTGATATCTGTATGATGGTCCTGTCCTGGCCCGAAATCCCTTCGATCTTTTTGTTGAGGAATATCATAACAGCATAGAGGCTGCCGCCGCCGAGAGCGTACGCCACACCGAGGAGGTGGTTGTAACTGCCGCCTGTATTCTGAGGCTGGTTGAACAGTATCATTGCAAGCCCGCAAACTGCCACGAGCACGCTTATGACCTTAACCTTAGTCAGCTTCTCGCTGAAAAGGAACGGCGACAGGAGGATTACGAATACTGGTGAAAAATAATATACCAGGTTAGCGTTTGAAAGCGTCGTATATTTGTACGCCTGGAAAACCAGCACCCAGTTTATGCCTAGCAAAGCACCGGAGAGCGCCAGGTAAACGAAGCTCCTCCTGTTCCCTAAAAGCCTCCCGAGGCCGCTTTTCCCCTTTTCACCTTTTCTTCCGCTGACCAGGCTTCCCCACAATATCAGCGCAATGCTTGCTATTGCCGATCTGAGGAAAGCTATTTCCATGGATGGAAGATTAATATTCTTTACGAAGACGCCTATGCTTCCGAAAAGCGCCATGGCCAGAAAAACCCTTAAGTTGCCGCTGATTTTCATACGTCACCTCCAAAAATGAATAACAACACTTAAATTGAACAATCCCCTATGTGAGCATGAAGAAGCCTGCCACCAGAAGAACCAGGAACACCACTTTAGTGAAAATCCTGTCGTCAATTCTTTTGTGGGCCCAGTTCCCAAGCAGCATGCCTGCAATAAGGAACGGCACGGACCACCCCAATGTCGTAACAGCGGCAGGGGTGAACGCTCCGCTAAGCACGATTTTTATGATTATTACGCTGTTCAGAGTTACCCACAATGTGGATAATGTCGCCCTGAAATTGCTTTTGTTTTTCAACGCTTGCGTAGCGTAGATGACTACAAAGGGTCCTCCTGCGCTGAAAGCCCCGTGTATTATCCCCCCGAGAAAGAGAATAAAATTCAGCATCCTGTTTCCGATTTCCTTCACCTTGGCTTTTTCATTAAAAGCGAAGTATATCCCCCTTGCTGCCACGAGGATCATGAATGCACCAAGGATCTTCCTCAATATGTCCTCGGGCAGGAACGAGAAAAGAAGCATGCCTATGGGAAGCCCCAACCCGACAAAGGATATGATCCTTAAATATGATTTCCAGACTATGTTTTTGTAATCTATGAATACTATGTATGAAGACAGCATCAAGCTGAGAACTGTTAGCACCGGAACAGCAGTCTTCACTCCCACCAGCATTACGCAGAACGGCAGCGCCAGCACCGTGCAGCCGAAGCCCGTTATGCCCTCCAGGAAGTGAGTTACAAGGACTACAAATCCAAACAAGAAATACGTCAAAACCTTAATCCTCCGACAAAATATATTGTTGAATAAATTATACCATGAAAGGAAACAACTAGGTAAACATTAAGAGTCCGGCTACGAAAAGCACGAGATACACCATTTTTTCAAAAACCCTTTCGTCTATCCTTTTGTGAGCCCAGTTGCCTGCCAGCATACCCGCCAGAAGAAAAGGCACGGACCAGCCTAAGTATTCCGCCGAACCAGCCGTCAGTGTTCCGTTGAGCGCAATTTTTATGACCAGCACGCTGTTCAGTGTCACCCACAGCGCGGAAAGTGTCGCTCTGAAGCTGCTCTTGCTCTTCAGCTCCTGTGTTGCATATATGGCAACCAACGGCCCCCCGGCACTGAACGCACCATGAATTATACCCCCGAGGAAAAGCATAGCATTAAGCGCCTTTTTTCCCGTCGCCCTCACTGCCGTCCTTTCATTAAAGGAGAAATATATCCCTCTTGCAGCCACCAGGATCATGAATACCCCAAGGATTTTCATAAGGATGTCTTCGGGCAGGAAGGTGAATATAAGCATCCCGACAGGAAGCCCAAGCCCGGCAAATGCAATTATCTTAAGATAGGATTCCCATACAATATCCCTGAAGGCCACAATCACGATGCATGATGAGAGGATAAGCCTGAGCACTGCAAGGACAGGCACAGCTGTCTTTACGCCGACAAGCATGACGCAGAAGGGCAGCGCCAGCGCTGTGCTTCCGAAGCCTGTTATGCCTTCAACAAAATGAGTGACCAGAACAACCATGCAGAATAAAACAATAGTCACAGCTTTAGCCCTCCGCAATTTTTATATATAAATTATAACACGAAAGGAAAATAACCGCCTCATGCGAGACGGTTAAAAACATTCAATATTTATTTTTCATTGGAGTAGTTTTTCTTTTTGCAGTAATAGTATACCGGCAGCCCAAGCAGAGTTATTCCCAAGCCCAGCAAAGCACTCTTAGGGTTGTCCTTGAATGTCATGAATATAAGGTAGCCTCCTCCAATCAAACCTATCAAAGGCAGCACAGGGAAGAACGGAACGTGGTATAGTTTAGGGTTATGCTCCACCCTCTTCCTGAGTATGAACACTCCGCCGATGCCCAGGCAGAAGAATATCCAGAGCACGAATACGATCAGGTCCGTTATCGAGTTGAATGTACCTGTCAGTATGTATATTATAGAAACCGCTCCCTGGAATATCAGTGCATTGATCGGTGTTCCAAGTTTCGGGTTCAATGCGCCAAGTACGCGTGGCGCAGGCAGATGGTTTCGCTCGCCCATGGCGAGAGTGTACCTTGCTCCGCAGGTGAGCATACCGTTAAGGGTTCCGAAAACCGAGATCATCATTCCGGCAGTTATGAACGCCGCTCCTGCAGGTCCGAACAGTCTTGAGCAGACATCCACTCCTATTCTCTCCGAGGCCGCCACTTCGGACGCAGGGAGAACATTGAATATCGCTGCATTGAATGCAACATATACAGCCATGACAACAAGTATGCCTATAACGACCGCTTTAGGAATATTCTTTTCCGGCTCCTTCATGTCTGCGGCCAGCGTGCAGGTGGTTACCCAGCCGTCATACGCCCAAAGCACGCCCAGCAGCGCTGCTGCAGTGCTGGCGCCCTGGATATGTCCAACAGATGCGAAGCTTATGTCATGAGCAGTCCCGTTTATCAAACCAAAAACAATTATTGCAGCGATAGGGATCAGCTTTCCAATGGTAGCAAGCGTCTGAAGGACTATCCCGTACTTCGTTGAGATAATCTGCGCGGTGACAAGTATAACCACAAGTGAAACAGCAAACATCTTCTGCTCAACTCCCGTCATAGGCAGGAAGAAGGTTGCAAAAGTGGCGCACGCTATGGAAACCGCTCCGCAGGTTCCAGGAGCGTTTATGAGAGCGGATACCCAGCCGAACAGGAATCCTACTTTCTCTCCGTACAGCTCCACCAGGTATGTATAAAGCCCTCCGAGCTTTGGTATGTAGGCTGCCAGCTCCGCCACTGTCAGCGCTGCGGCTATGGTTATCACCCCGCCGAAAACCCAGAACAGCAGGGCCATCCCTGTGGAATCAGTGTTTCTAACCACTACAGACGGTTTAAGGAATACACCGGACCCTATTACAAGACCTATTACGTACATCACACCCTGGAATGCATTCATGGTCCTTTTCAATTGGTTTTTATCTGAAGCATCTTCGCATTTCTGCATCTGTATTTCCGCCATAATAATACCCTCCTTAACTCACCTTTTCAATCTTCTGAAGTTTTTCTACCGCTGTTTTCAATCTTTCCATGGCCTGCTCCACAACGGACCTCGGGCAAGCTATGTTCATCCTTACATGATCCCTGCTTTCCTCGCCGTACCACAGCCCCAGCGCAAGCCTAGCCTCGTCGGTCATGAACTCCTTGAGTTCCTCCTGGGTAAGTCCCAGCTCGCTGCAGTCCATCCAGATAAGGTAGGTTGCTTCCGGAACATTCGGCTTTATCTGAGGTATGTTTTCCCTGCAGTAATCGTGCACGTAATCTATGTTGCCCTTCAGGTAAGCCAGCAGCTGCTCAAGCCATTCTCCGCCGTGCCTGTATGCCGCCTCGACAGCTACAAGGCTGAAGCAGTTGTTCCTCTTGATGTCGTTTATCTGAAGAAGGTAGTCGTACCTCTTTTTCTCATCCTTGCTGCCGAAAACTATTATGGATGACTGCAGTCCAGCCAGGTTGAAGGTCTTGCTTGGCGCAATGCATGTGATGGAGTTTTTGAAAAATTCTTCCGAGATCGAAGCGAACGGAGTATATCTGCTGCCGCCGTACACAAGCTCGCAGTGGATCTCATCGGCTATCACCTTTATACCGTACTTTAGGCAGATCTCGCCTATTTTCCTCAACTCATCCGCCGTCCATACCCTTCCAACAGGATTGTGGGGATTGCACAGCAAGAACCATTTGACTCCGCTTTTCGCTTTCTCCTCAAAATCCTCATAGTCCATGATATATTTTCCATCGGACAGTTTCAAGTGGCTGACCACAAGTTCCCTGCCGTGGTCGTTAACTATTTCAAAGAACTCATTGTAGACAGGCGACTGGATCATTATCTTGTCACCGGGTTCAGTGAACTCCTTCATCATCATAACCATTCCTGGTATTACGCCGTGGCTGTGGCTCATGCAATCGCTTTTGACAGCCCAGCCGTGTTTCTTTTCAAACCAATCGCATACTGACTCGTAGTATGAATCCGGCCTTGAAACATATCCGAATATCCCCTGCTCAAGCCTGGCCCTCATCGCTTCCATTATCGGCTCCGCCGTTTTGAAATCCATGTCGGCTATCCACATAGGTATAAGGTCTTCCCTGCCGAATTTCACACCCAGCTCATCGTATTTCGCTGCATTATTGTTTTTCCTGCATACAACTTCATCGAAATTATACTTCATTTTCTTCCTCCCAAACGTTCATAAAAAAAATATATTTGCAAATACACTATTGTATTGAGCAAGTATCGTGCCAAATGAAAACGTTGTGAATTTGCATGCCGGCAGTTGCAGAACACAAGAAAAAAGGGTTAAACAGGCTTTTCATTCAACCTATTTAACCCTTTTAATGCTTTTTATGAAGTTCAGACCTGTCTCCGTCAGTTTGCTCCCGCCTCTTCCCCTGGAAACGGTTATCATCCCGTGTTCTTCCAGATTCATAAGCATGGTCCTGATTTCAGGCTCCGACAGGAATATATTTTTTTCTTCGATTATTTTCGAGAGCGCCCTCCTGCCTATCCCAGTCCTGTTTTCATAGCATAGCAAAAGCTGTTCCATGACCCTGATATAGTCCTCCAGCCTGTCGCCAGCATCATCGAGGAATCCCTTGCAGTCTTCCGACGAACCTCCCCTGTTTTCCAGAATGTCGGAAGGCAGGTCCTCGACCGTTATCCTGCCCTCTGAAACGCAGGTCAGGTATTCAACATAGTTCCTGAGCTCCCTTATGTTGCCCTCCCAGGAATAGTCAAGGAAGATCCTCTTGATGTCGTCTGACAGTTCGAAATCGCTTCCCAGGCCGTCCTTAATGCTTTCAAGGATAAGAAGTATATCCTCGCCCCTCTCCCTAAGCGGAGGTATGTCTAGCGGCAGAACGTTCAGCCTGTAATACAGGTCCTTCCTGAAGCGCCCTTCTGCGATCAGCCCCCTCACATCTTCGTTTGTGGTGGCTATGATCCTCACGTCAACATTTATAACCCTGTCTCCCCCGACCCTGATGACCTCCTTCTCCTGAAGGATCCTCAGCAGCTTCGACTGCAGGTTCAGGCTCATGGCCTCTATCTCGTCCAGGAACAGAGTCCCCATATGAGCAAATTCGAACAGTCCCGGCTTGCCGCCCTTTTTTGCCCCGGTGAAGGCGCCTTCCTCATAGCCGAACAGTTCGCTTTCCAGAAGATTGTCTGGAATAGCGGCGCAGTTGACAGCAACGAAGGGGGATTCCGCCCTTGACGAAGCGTTATGGATCGCCTGGGCGAAAAGCTCCTTCCCAGTTCCGCTTTCTCCTGTTATCAGCACCGGGAAATTCGCTTCCGCCATCCTCCCGGCTATTTTCTTTGTCTTCATTATGGCGGGGCTTGTCCCTATGATGTCGTCAAACGTGTACTTTGCCCTGTAACCCCTGTTAAGCAGCTGAAGCCTCAGTTTCTGCTGCTGGTATTCAGTGTCCCTGAACTTTTTAAGTATGGCAAATGCCCCTATGAGACTGTTCATGCTGATAACCGGTTCTATGCTGAGATCTATATAGGTATCCTTGATTTTGATAAGCTTGTTCCTAATAGGCTGCATTGTCGCAAATACTGTTTCGAAAGGGATTTCACCGAGAACCTCTCCTGCCTTCCTGCCGACAAGCTCGGTCTTCTGCATGCATATGTTTTTTTCCGCACAGCAGTTGACGGCAAATATAACTCCGTCGGAATTGACGCCGATTATCCCTTCATCAAGTATCCTCAGAAGTATATCAAACTGGCTTTCAAGCTTGTTCGTCTTTCCAGCAAGCCTCTCAAGGCTGTAGCTGTTAGTCGCTATCTTTTCGGAATAGCCCGAGATCTTCTCCTCCTTGAGAAGGAATTCCAGGTCAAGCTTAAGCGCAATTTCAAGCATGGTGCTGATGTCGAAAATCCTGTCGCCGATATCTATGAGCCTCTTTACATTTTCCGGAGCGAATCTGCTTTCGCCGGGGGTGACAGCAACCTCCAGGTCTGGAACCTCGGTCATCCCCGGATATACAGAGAAGAACTCCACATGATTTATGCCAAGCTGGCTTATAAGCGAAATGGTCTCCATGCACATGTCCACGCTCGAATTGACGAGCATGCATTTTGTCCCTTTGGGCAGGGCCCTGATCTGTTCAAGCGATTCCTTGGTGAATGTAAGGTTCGGTATGACTATCTCGCTTCCGGCATTAATATTGTTTTTTATCGTCTCGAAAATCGTGTAGGTTGAGACGATGATGAGGTCCGCTTCGATTTTTTCCGATATTGTATGTTCCTCTACAGAGTAGAGGCTTGTATTAATATGGCCGCCAAAAAGCTCCTTCAGACGCTCCGAATAAAACTTTGCGGCTGACGCCATGAATGTGACTACAGCAACTTCCTTAGCCATTGGATTAAACCCTCCGTAATTATAATACATTGATTATATCACGAAATTGAAAAAGGAAAAGAGAGTGAATTACTTCCAATTCACTCTCTTAAGCATTTTTTGTATTTATTAAGCGCTGAACGCCTGCTCTATAGCAACCGCCACTGCAACTGTAGCACCTACCATAGGATTGTTTCCCATTCCAATAAGCCCCATCATCTCAACGTGGGCAGGCACCGATGATGACCCGGCGAACTGTGCGTCTGAGTGCATTCTTCCCATAGTGTCTGTCATGCCGTATGAAGCTGGACCGGCAGCCATGTTGTCCGGGTGGAGCGTTCTTCCTGTGCCGCCGCCGGATGCAACCGAGAAGTACTTCTTGCCCAGCTCCCAGCATTCCTTCTTGTATGTTCCTGCAACAGGGTGCTGGAATCTTGTAGGATTTGTAGAGTTTCCTGTTATGGATACGTCCACTCCCTCAAGGTGCATTATAGCGACGCCTTCCCTTACATCGTCGGAGCCGTAGCATCTGACCTTTGATCTCTCTCCCTTTGAGAAAGCAATCTCCTTAACCACACCGAGCTTTCCTGTATAGTAGTCGAAGGAGGTCTGGACATAAGTGAAGCCGTTTATTCTTGATATGATGTAAGCAGCGTCCTTTCCAAGGCCGTTGAGTATGACCTTGAGAGGCTCTTTTCTTACTTTATTTGCAGATTTGGCTATGCCGATAGCGCCTTCTGCAGCAGCAAAGGATTCATGGCCTGCCAGGAACGCAAAGCATTTTGTCTCTTCCTTCAGCAGCATTGCGCCAAGGTTTCCGTGGCCGATTCCAACCTTTCTGTCATCTGCAACAGATCCAGGTATGCAGAAAGCCTGCAGCCCTTCGCCGATCGCGACCGCAGCGTCCGCAGCCTTTGTAAGGCCTTTCTTTATTGCTATCGCAGCTCCGAGAGTGTATGCCCAGCATGCGTTTTCGAAACATATAGGCTGTATTTCCCTTACTATCTTGTAAACATCTATTCCCTTTTCGTCGCATAAAGCTTTAGCATCTTCCAGGGATTCCATTCCGTATTTATTAAGAACGGGCACAATCTGATCTATTCTTCTTTCGTAACTTTCGAACAATGCCATTTTATTCACCTTCCTTATTCTATTCGTGTCTTGGGTCTATGACTTTTACGGCTTCATCAAATCTTCCGTATGTTCCTGTAGCTTTCGCCATGGCTTCATTTGCATCCATGCCCTTTTTCACCATGTCCATCATTTTGCCAAGATGAACGAATTTGTAGCCTATGACTTCATTGTTTTCGTCCAGAGCTACATCCTTTATATAGCCTTCTGCCATTTCAAGATATCTTGTTCCTTTTGCTTTTGTTCCGTACATTGTGCCGACCTGGCTTCTCAGGCCTTTCCCGAGGTCCTCGAGCCCTGCTCCTATCGGCAGTCCGCCTTCAGAGAATGCAGTCTGGGTCCTTCCGTAAACTATCTGGAGGAAGAGCTCCCTCATGGCAGTGTTTATAGCGTCACAGACCAGGTCCGTATTCAGCGCTTCAAGTATAGTCTTTCCCGGAAGTATTTCTGATGCCATCGCTGCTGAATGTGTCATTCCCGAACAGCCTATCGTCTCCACCAACGCTTCCTCGATTATTCCATCCTTAACGTTCAAAGTCAGTTTGCATGCTCCCTGCTGAGGTGCGCACCAGCCTATTCCGTGTGTAAGACCTGATATATCTGAAACTTCCTTGGCCCTCACCCATTTTCCTTCTTCAGGTATAGGTGCTGCTCCATGGTTAGGTCCTTTTGCAATACACATCATTTCCTGAACTTCAGTTGAATAAATCATATTATATCTCCTTCCCGTGCTCTCATATTTAAAACACTTATATTTTATCAAACTAATCAAACTCTTGCAACAAAAGCAGGAGTCCATGTTTTCCTGAAGATTAGCATGATAACGTTTCATAGCGCAGCATTCATCGTAAAATATTGGGAGTATGCGCCAATTATCCTCTTGACATCATTTGTCAGCCTGTGGTATTATAATTACGTTGCTTGCCGCTGTGGCGGAATCGGCAGACGCACGGGACTCAAAATCCCGCGATGGCGACATCGTATCGGTTCAAGTCCGATCAGCGGCACCAAAAACAGCTCTGGAATATTCCAGAGCTGTTTTCTTTTATCTCGGCTATGGTATTACAAACTCTACTGAAGGTACATTGTGCCTTTCCCCATTGGAAGAAATAACTGTTAAACTAAGGCTGAGTTTAGTTCCACTCTTATTCCAGGGTTCGTAAGAGCTATAATGGATTGGGGCTGAATAATAACTGCTATCCCCCATATTGCCCATTTTCCCATATATGAACGACAATGTGTGATCAGGATCGATCGTTTTCAAGACTCCTTCAACGTTACTTCCTATTTCAGAAGTTGGTCCCTTTAACATATATAAAACACCATCACTTATGTCTTGTTGCTTAACGAGAGTATATGTATTTGTGTTAGTCGCTTTTGTGTTTGTTGTTGATTCTACATTAGCTGTCGCCTTTTCAGTTGATGCCGCTTTTGCATTTGCTGCCGCTTTTGCATCCGCTGCTGCTTTTGCTTCTGCTGCTGCTTTTGCTTCTGCTGCTGCTTTTGCTTCTGCTGCTGCTTTTGCCTCTGCTGCCGCTTTTGCTTCTGCTGCCGCTTTTGCCTCAGCTGCCGCTTTTGCCTCTGCTTCCGCTTTTGCTTCTGCTGACGCCTTTGCTTCTGCTGCCAATTTCACATTTTCTCGCTTAATATTTTCTTGTTTTACTACAAAAATTGAAAAACTTGCAATTACCAAAATTGCCAAAATTGAAAATATTATTAACTTCTTAGATTTGAATAACTTGAAATTATTGTTCAACTCGTTCCCCCCATTTGATATATAATAAAAAAATTATATACTATAATTGTCAATATTTCCACAAAATAATCTTTGAACAAGTTTTATGCAAGTTCCCAAGTATCGGCAATAACGGCAACTTTTCCTTTTATTTGAGCAATATCTCCCCCCAGGTTTCAGGCCCCACTATGCCGTCAACCTGTATACCCGTTTCCCTCTGGAACTCACGTGCCGCCTTTTCCGTAGCCGGTCCGAAAATGCCGTCAACCCTTATGCCAAGCAGGCTCTGGAGGTGCATGACCTCGTTCCTGTATTCCGAGCCCCGCTTCAGCGTCGGCCTTGCCTGAATCCGGTTAAGCCCGGCAACAATGCCCCTCCAGATGGCGAAAGCCATCCTTTCGGGATCGTACAGTTCCATGTCCGCTTTTGAGTCCACGAAACATCCCTCCACAAGTATCGCGGTCATCCTGGTATGCTTAAGCACGTAAAGCCCTTTGCCGTCCTTCCCCTGCAGCTTCACACCCCTGTTTCTGAAGCCGAGCCCGGCTATGCTGCTTACCACCTTCTCCCCTATGTACCTCCCCTTTTCGCTCCCTATCCAAACCTCGGTGCCTCTTCCGCCTCCCGCATTCATGTGTATGCTGACGAAGAGGTCGGCATGCCAATCGTTCGCCCTTGCCGCCCTCTGCACAAGGCTGTCGCTTACGCTAACTGCTCTAGCCGGGGCAACCATCAGCACATCGTAGCCGCTCATCCTAAGCCTGACCGCAAGCCTTTCCCCGACTTCCGAGACCATTACATCCTCATCCCCGATCGATTTCGCCCCTCTGTTGTTAGGCAAGTTGTGCCCTATGTCTACAGCTATCTTCATCAAGACCACCTCCACCTAATCCATATGGATTTTATCCTGTTTATGCCCTATAATCTAAAATAGATGCTAATATGCGGAGGTGCTTAATATATGCTTAAGGTAAATGTGAATTCAGAGCTCATAAAGAAGTTTTCCGAGGTTATCCACGGGATCCTGACGATGATTGGGAAAGGTGAATACGAGAAAGCCCTGGAACTGATCGATGGAGCCTTCAAGGATTTTTTCAGGCTCGGCTCAAAATTCTTCAACGCCCTGACCGAGGAGAATCTATTGGACATGGCCAGGACGAACAACATCATGGACGTGGACAAGTGCATAATAATGGCCAAGCTCCTCTTGGAGGAAGCAAGGGTTTACGACAGGCTTTACGGTAAAAGCGAGAGCTTCTGCCTCTATAAAAAATCGCTTTACCTCTACGCCGAGGCATACGAGTATGTCGAGGAAGATACCGAGCTGTACAAGTACTTTGCGGACATGGACTCCTTGATTTCAGAAATAGAGCGCTACAAGCTTGAACCGGAGCTCCAGAAACAGCTCATAAGATATTTCCTTAAAAAAGGAGCGTACGACAAAGCCGACAATGTACTTTACGAGCTCCTGGAGGCCAGGGAGTTTACGGAAGGCTCAAAGGAATATGCTTCAGAAATATACAAAGCCCTGCTGTCCAGGACGGACGCAGAGCTTGAAAAAGGCAATATGACCAGGGAAGAGATTACTGAATCCCTTGAAACTTTAGGTTAACCAGATCAGCGGCTGTTGCTGCTGATCTTTTTATTCGGAACCGCTCCCAGGAAGTTGTACGCCGACCCCAGAAGTATGCATCCCATGCCTATGAGCGTATTCACAGGTATGCTCTCTGCCAGGATTATGAGCGCAAACACCGGTGCCAGTGCCGGTTTGATAAGGAACACTATGGATGCGGTGGATGCAGAGGTTTCGTCCATGGCAAGGAAGTAAAAAACGTAGCCGAGTCCGGTCACCACTATTCCAAGGTACAGGACAACCAGAAGGTTCCCGCTGTTTATTCCATGGAGTATAGGGATGCCTGCAAATGTACCCATGCTGTGCGATGCAAAGAAATCCGAGACGCCCTTTATATTTGACAACATTATCAAAGCAAGCATCACAAGGTCTCCCACAAGGAAGGTGAAGCTGTTCAACACCATGCTCCCGTAGTATCCCGACCTTGTCTTGCTCACTACGCTGTACACGGCGAAGGTGAGCGCTGCAAGTATTGCCAGGACTATCCCTTTGACGTCAAGCCCTAAATTCAAAGGGTTCAATATCACTATTATGCCGATTATGCTCAAGACAAGCGACACTATTGTCCTCTTTGTGATTTTTTCCTTAAGGTACAGCGCTGCCAGAGGGATGATGAATATCGGGTTTGCGCTGAACACTATTGCAACCGTTGACGCCTTGGTGTAGAGCACTGCAAGCTGAAAAAACGACATGCTCACAACGACGCAGAGAACGCCAGTAAGCATGAAGTATTTTATATCATCCAAGGTCAGCTTCAGGTTTTTAGCCCTGATATCTTTCACGGCAAAGGGCAGCAGAATAAGCCCTCCGATCATGAATCTGACAAAGCTTAGCTGGAGGGGATTCACGGCATCCGCAATCATCTTGCTGCTTATCTCCATGGTGCTGAATATGACCGCTGCCAGTATTATGTACAGATAACCTTTCTTCATTATGCACCTCTCTAAAGTCCAAACGCGCAAAAACAGATCCCACCGCGCCGTATCCCATGTTATGTTTGAACCCGCTCTCGCAGGTGGGGCTCTCCTCCCGGCTTCAACGTTCTGCATCGCTATGCAGCCTCATGTCCGCCGGAAGAGTTTCGAACTCCTAAATAAACGTGTTGGGTCAATATAAACATGTTCTCACGAGCACAGCAGGAATCTCTGCTCTTTTTTATTCTGTTATTAGACTTATTATACTATAAATTTTCAGATAATTCTACATTTTCATTCAAATTAATGCCGAGCTCTTTCAGCTGTGTTTCCTCGACGACATTCGGAGCTTCCGTGAGGGGACAGAACGCGTTCTGGTTCTTAGGGAACGCTATTACGTCCTTTATGTTGTCGGTGTCTGCCAGGAACATTATGAGCCTGTCGAATCCGAACGCAAGTCCGCCGTGAGGAGGAGGGCCGTACTTGAACGCCTGAAGCAGGAAGCCGAATTTCTCCCAGGCGCTTTCCTTTGTCAGGCCGATCGCATCGAACATCTTCTCCTGGAGGGCTGAATCGTGGATTCTTATGCTTCCCCCGCCGAGCTCTTCGCCGTTTAGAACTATATCATAAGCCTTCGCCCTTACCCTGCCAGGATCGCTGACCAGGTACTGGATATCCTCGTCCATAGGTGCTGTAAATGGATGGTGCTCTGCCTGGAACCTGTTCTCCTCTTCGTTGAAGGATACGAGAGGGAATTCCGTTATCCATACAAACTTGTATTCATCCCTGTTGATCAGGCCGAGCTCCTTGGCCATGTGGACCCTGAGGGCTCCGAGCGAAGGGAATACCACGCTGTTTTTGTCTGCTACTATCAGGATAAGGTCTCCTGTTTTCGCTTCCATCTTGTTTATGATCGAAGCCATCTCTTCCTCTGTAAGGAACTTTGATATAGGCGACTTGATTTCGCCTTCCTTGAGCGCTATCCAAGCAAGGCCTTTAGCCTTGAACGTCTTGACGAATTCCCCAAGCTTGTCGAGCTGCTTTCTTCCCATGTCAGCACAGTTCCCGGCTTTTATGGCACGGACCGAGCCCCCGATAGCGAGTGCATCCTGGAATACCTTGAAGCCGCTGTTTCTCACCAGCTCGGTCAGCTCACAGATCTCCATGCCGAATCTCAGGTCCGGTTTGTCCGAGCCGTATTTTTCCATTGCTATCCTGTAAGGCATCCTCATTATAGGGAGCTCCACGTCAACGCCTTTGATCTCCTTGAAAACCCTGGAGATGAGCTTCTCGTTGATCCCGATAACATCGTCTTCTTCAACGAAGGACAGCTCCATATCCACCTGTGTGAATTCCGGCTGCCTGTTGGCCCTTAGGTCTTCATCCCTGAAGCATTTTGCAATCTGGTAGTACCTGTCGTAGCCCGAGACCATGAGAAGCTGCTTGAAAAGCTGCGGCGACTGAGGAAGTGCATAGAACATTCCCGGATAGTTCCTGCTCGGAACAAGGTAGTCCCTCGCACCCTCAGGGGTGCTCTTTGTCATTATAGGAGTCTCGATTTCGAGGAAGCCGTTCTCGTCCAGGAAATCCCTTACAACCTTTGCAGTCTTGTGCCTTATCATGAATATGTTCTGAATGTCAGGCCTTCTGAGGTCAAGATACCTGTATTTGAGCCTGACGGCTTCCGCGGTGTCCAGGTTCTCCTTAATCTGGATAGGCGGAGTTTCTGACTCGGAAAGTATCTTTATGCTCTCCCCGTTCAGCTCGACCATTCCGGTAGGCATTCCTTCGTTAGGAGACTCCCTCTTCACTAGCGTTCCTGTAACCGCAAGGCAGTATTCCGGCTTTACCAGGTCCGCCTTTGCGAAGGCGTCCTTGTCTATCTCTTCCCCGAACACAACCTGTATGATCCCAGTCCTGTCCCTCAGGTCAACGAATATGAGTCCGCCCAGGTTTCTTTTCCTCTGCACCCAACCCATCACTGTATATTTGCTGCCCGCGTGCGACTCCCTGTATTCGCCGCACATCATGCTTCTTTTAAGTCCGCTTAATGCTTCACCCATTTTTACGCCTCCAAATTTTATAGCAATTCCATGCTTTCAATGTCGTTGATGTCACAGTCAAAAAGTTCTCCGTCGCTCATCCTCTTGAGCTTAGCTTTGCCTGCCTTGAGCTCGTCATCTCCGATAACGAGGGTGTATCTGGCGCCTATCTTGTTAGCATACTTCATCTCGGCTTTAACGCTTCTGCCGAGGTGGTCGCTTTCGCACTTCACGCCCTTCTGCCTCAATGCATTGACAAGCTGCATGGCCTTGAGCTTTGCATCGTCTCCCATGGAACCGACATAAAGATCGATGTACGGCTCTTCCGGTATTGTTATATTGTTCTGCTCCAGCGTGAGAAGAAGCCTTTCAAGACCCATTCCGAAGCCCATCGCAGGCGTTGAAGGTCCGTCTATCTGCTCGATGAGGTAGTCGTATCTTCCTCCTCCGCAGACTGTGATTCCGTCGTTTATGATTTCGAAAACAGTCTTGCTGTAGTAGTCCAGCCCTCTGACTATCAGAGGATCGATTTTGTAGGCTATGCCCAGCGCATCAAGGTACTTCTTGAAGTCGCTGAAGTGGTCGTCGCATTCACTGCAGAGGTAATCCAGTATCATAGGCGCCCCTGCAACGATTTTTTTGCATTTGGTTTCCTTGCAGTCGAGTATCCTCATAGGATTCTTCTCGAATCTTGTTTTGCAGGTTTCGCAGAGGCTGTCATAGTTTGCCTTAAGGTATGCCTTGAGCGCATCGTTGTATGTCTTTCTGCACTTAGGGCATCCTATGTTGTTTATGTTCAGCTCAATGCTGGTGATCCCCAGTTCCCTGAAAACCCTCATCGCAAGGCTTATTATCTCTGCATCAATGGTCGCGTCCTTTGCGCCGAAAGCCTCGACTCCGAACTGGTGGTGCTGTCTGAGTCTCCCCTTCTGGACATTCTCATACCTGAAAACAGGCGTGAAATAGTACATCTTTGTAGGCTGAACCTCGTTGTAAAGGCTGCTTTCGACGTACGCCCTTACGGCTGGCGCTGTACCTTCCGGTTTCAGTGTTATGCTCCTGTTTCCTTTGTCATTGAAGGTGTACATCTCTTTCTGCACAACATCTGTAGTCTCGCCTATTCCTCTGAGGAATAGTTCTGTATGCTCGAATATGGGAGTCCTTATCTCCCTGAAACCGTATGTAGCTGCAATCTCCCTCAGTCTCTTCTCCAGATACTGCCATTTGTATGCGTCAGCAGGCAGCATGTCCTTTGTTCCTTTTGGTGCTTGAATAATCATTTTGAATCCTCCATCCCTTTATACAATGTATTTAAAAGTTCAAACTTCTTCCGGGTTGTCTCTTCTATCCTTGAGCAGTATTCCCTTATGTCCTTCAGGTTTGGGAACCTGTCTATTTTTCCCTCTTCGTAGCAGACCAGCTTTGTTACACCGTCAGCCCCGCAGGCTATAATAGTCTGTCTTTCCTCTATCATCTGGATGTTGTATAGCCCATCCTTGCCATCTATAGAATACCCTATATTCTCCATGTTGCCTACCATATTTTTCTGCCTGTACATGTAGTAGGGCTTCATGCCCAGTCTGTCAGCCAGCTGCCTTGTCTGGCGGAACATGTCCATTACCTCTTCCTGCCCGGGCGGATTGTAGGTTTCCCTGTCAATTATTTTCTCAAACAGCCTCGATCCCCTTTTGATGGATAGTCCGTGGACTGTTACATTGTCAGGCTTCAGCGCCAGTATCTCCCCGCAGGTCTTCCTGACGTGCTCGCGTCCTTCATAGGGCAGCCCGACAATCATGTCCATGTTTATATTGTCGAAGCCCATCCTTCTTGCCATCCTGAATTTTTCCCTTATATCCTCTGCGCTGTGGTTCCTGCCAATAAGCCTGAGCGTGCCGTCGTTCATGGTCTGAGGATTTATGCTTATCCTGCCGACGCCGCATTGCTTCATTGCCAGCAGCTTGGTTTCATTCAGGCTGTCGGGCCTTCCGCATTCTACAGTAAACTCCTCTATGCTGTTTCCTTCCACAAAATTTCCGTGGATCTTGTTCATCACAAGCTCAAACCGCTTGTCGTCAACCGCCGTCGGGGTGCCTCCGCCGAAGTAGACACACTGGATCTTCAGGCCTTTTTCCTTTATGTATTCCCTCGTCCTGTCAAGCTCATAAAAAAGGGCCCTCAGGTAATCATCCACAAGACCGCTGTTTTCTCCTGCCGGATTGGAAGTGAAGGAACAGTACAGGCATTTTGTTGGGCAGAAGGGCATTCCCACATAAACGCTTATGAGCTTTTTATCACGCGAGACATACTTCTTCTCGTTTCTTGCTACTTCGATGCACAGCCTCGCCTTTTCCTGGCTCGCAAGATTATGGCGCCTGAAATATTCAAGTACCTCTTCTTCAGCCTGGTTCTCCAGCAGCTTCAGCGCTATCTTGCTGGGCCTTATCCCTATCAGCGTGCCCCAGGGATATTCCTGTCCCGTGATCTCCTTAAGGAAAAGGAAAATACCTATTCTTATATTTTCTCTCTTTCTGAGCCCTTCATCGTAGCTGCAGGTTCTGGAGATTCCGCCTTCCAGGCTGCAGCTGATTTCGCTGCCGCTTATGTCAATCCTGTACCCGCCGCCCCGGCCGAACTTTATTTCTTTCGACATGAAATATATGTTGAAAATCTGAAACACGTCATATCTGTAGGACATGTCGTTTAGTTCAATATTTATAATCATAGATAAGGGTTGCTCATCCTTTCCCTCTTTACAGTGGTCTGCGGACCGTGTCCCGGGAGCACTATCGTGTCATCGTTAAGGATCATCAGCTTCTCCTTGATGCTCGATATTATTGTGAAAAGGTCTCCGCCGCCCAGGTCCGTCCTGCCGATGGAGCCTGAAAACAGCGTGTCTCCTGTAAAAAGCATGCCGTCTATATGAAAGGTCACGCCGCCGGAGGTATGGCCCGGTGTTTCTATGCATTTCAACTCTCTGCTTCCGAGTTTGATCACCATGCCGTCCTTAAGGCTGAGCTCGGCTTCCTTGTAGAACTTGCCCTCGATGAAATCAGCAGGTGCTACCTTGGCGTCTTTTGCGCTTATCCCCAATGCTGAGCCGTAATGCTCCGCAACTTCTGAAGCGGCGCCTGTGTGGTCCCTGTGTCCGTGTGTCATCAGCACGTATTTCACATCCGCTTTCATTTCATCCGCAGCCTCAATTATTTCATCAGCGTCTCCGCCTGGATCTATTATTGCCGCCTCTTTTGAATCCTCATCCATCACAATGTAGCAGTTTGCTGCATAAACGCCGACTGGCAGTCTCTTGACTTTCATTTGTAAAATCCCTCCGGTTTAAAAGTTCTTTTTGCTGTCTATCAGAAGAGTAACCGGTCCGTCGTTCTCGATGGAAACCATCATATCCGCACCGAACTCTCCAGTCTCAACTCTGCTTACCTCTTCCCTGCACAGCCTCACAAACTCCTCGTAAAGGCTGTTCGCCTCATCTCCGCCCAGCGCCTCCGTGAAGCCCGGCCTTCTGCCCTTCCTGCAGTCCCCGTAAAGCGTGAACTGGGATATCACCAGCAGCTCCCCTTTGACATCCAGAAGTGACCTGTTGAGCTTTCCCTGGTCATCCTCAAAGACTCTCAGGTTAATTATTTTATCCTTCATGTATTTAACATCTTCGGCTGTGTCTTCCCTTGAAATGCCGAGCAGGACATTGAAGCCCCTGTCTATCTGCCCTATGACTTTCCCGTCTACAACGACTTTGGAACATTTAACTCTCTGTACAACTGCGCGCATATGTCTACACCTCTTATTTCCTTGTTCTGTATACGTCCTGGACGCCTTTGATTTTCCTGATCTTTTTCATTACATCCTTGAGATCATCAACATTTGTGATCTTCAGCTTTATGTCCACGTAAGCGATTCCGCTCTTGTTAGGCTTTGCATTTATGGCATAAAGATGGGTCTTGCTGCTGCTGATAAGGGCCATGACCTCGGAGAGCAGCCCGTCCCTGTCCTCTGTTTTTATCTGGAATTCGGCCACATATTCAGCGCCCTTCGGCGTTCCCCAGCTGACTTCCACGAACCTGTTGTCCTCGTTTTTCATGGCATTATCAACATTCTTGCAGTCTTTTCTGTGTATTGAAACACCTCTGCCCTTGGTTATATACCCGACTATGTCATCGCCCGGCACAGGATTGCAGCACATAGCGAACCTTACAAGCAGGTTGCTCTCGCCCTTCACTACTATGCCTGGCTGCTTCTGGTTTGCCTTTGCCTTTGCGGCGGCTGCTGCCGCTGCCTTGTTAGCCTCTTCCTCAATCTCCTTCCAATCCTTGCTCTCTTCCTTTCCCTTATCGCAAGCTTCCTTAAGCCTGCTTACGATCATTCCGGAGATCATGCCGTTTAGTCCCACGGCAGCATAGAGGTCGTCGATGTTGAATAGATTGTATTTTTTAAAAATTTGGTTCAGAGCCTCTCCCTTTGCTACTTCACCGAAGTTGCAGGACTGCTTCTTCGCTTCCCTCTCCAGGTAATCCTTGCCCTTTGCAATATTTTCTTCTCTCTTAGCCTTCTTGAACCAGGACCTTATCTTGCTTTTCGCCTGGTTGCTTTTCGCAATGTTTATCCAGTCGATGTTCGGACCCTTGGCCAGCGGCGACGATATTATCTCAACGATTTCGCCGGTGCTCAGGTTGTAGTCAAGCGGCACCATCTTGCCGTTTACCTTTGCACCTACGCACCTGTTCCCTATATCTGTATGGATCTTGTACGCGAAATCTATTGGGGTTGCATCGTGGGGCAGGTTGATGACATTGCCCTTAGGCGTGAAAACGAAAACCTCGTCTGATAACAGGTCGACCTTGAAGCCCTCCATGAACTCTGAGGCATCGGAGGTTTCCTTCTGCCAGTCTATAATGTCCCTTAGCCAGGTAAGCTTTATGTCCACTTCCTCTCCTCCGTCTCCGGAGATGCCTTCCTTGTATTTCCAGTGGGCAGCGATACCGTACTCGGCAGTCCGGTGCATGTCGAAGGTTCTTATCTGTATCTCGAAGGGCTTGCCCTGGGGACCTATGACAGTGGAGTGGAGCGACTGGTACATGTTAGGTTTCGGCATGGCTATATAGTCCTTGAATCTGCCCGGCAGCGGCTTGAACATGGTATGGACGATGCCGAGGGCTGCATAGCAGTCCTTGACGGAATCCACCATGATCCTGACTGCGGTGAGATCGAATATCTGGTCTATAGATTTGTTTTTGTTCACCATCTTCCTGTGTATACTGTACAGGTGCTTCGGCCTTCCGTCTATTTCCGAGCTGATCCCGACGCTGTCCAGGCTATCCTTGAGGGCGCTTATTATCTCATGTATGTAGTCCTCCCTCTCCTCCCTTTTTTCAGCGATCTTTCTAACAAGGAAATAGTATTCGTTCGGATTTTCATATCTGAACGCAAGGTCCTCCAGCTCCCATTTAAGTTTGGACATACCCAGCCTGTGAGCAAGCGGTGCATATATATCGAAGGTTTCCTTGGCCTTTATCTTCTGTTTCCTCACAGACATGAATTTCAGGGTCCTCATGTTGTGAAGCCTGTCAGCAAGCTTGATGAGGATTACCCTCATGTCGTCGGACATTGCCAGAAGCATCTTCCTGACGTTGTCTGCCTGCTGCTCCTCCTTGGTTTTGGACTCGATCTTATCGAGCTTGGTAACGCCTTCTACAAGATCTGCAACTTCCTTGCTGAACATTTTCTCCAGATCTTCATGTGTGTAGCTCGTGTCCTCTATAACATCGTGAAGAAGCCCCGCGGTGACGGTGCCTGTATCCATACCCATCTCAGCCAGGATTGTTGCAACCTCGACCGGATGAAGCACATAGGGCTCCCCAGACTCTCTCCTCTGGTCTTTGTGAGCCTCATATGCGAAATTATATGCTTTTGTAACAAAGTCTTTGTCAACTTTTGTATTATTCTTGTCTATGCAGTCCAATAATTTCTTAAGCATACTACTACTCCCCTAAAATCAATGGCTGGTTAATAAAACCAGCCAGATAGTTTAATTACATTATATTATATTATA
>JAGFXP010000066.1 GCA_017861315.1 Bacillota bacterium
GACGGGCCGGATTCAGGCTGGCTGAAGGAGAAGGCTGCCGAGGAAGGGCTTGGTGAAATCCTCGTATTCGAGGGCCACAAGGACAACCCCTATCCATACATGAGGCATGCCGACGTGTTCGTGCTGACCTCCAGGTACGAAGCCCAGGGCATGGCGGTAACGGAATCCCTGATAGCAGGGACTCCAGTCATCGTCACAGATTATGAGGAGGCGTTCGAGTTCGTGCAGAATGGACATAACGGCATAATCACAGTGAACAGCACTGACGGAGTATATGCCGCCGTCAAGGACATGCTCCTGCACAGGGAGAAGCTGGCGCCCCTGAGAGAATACATCTCTGGCCAGCAATTCGACAACAGCCTGGCGCTGCAGCAGTTCTGGAGCGCAGTAAAATTATAATATATAAAGCCGGTTAGACGGATCGATACGCTCCTTTAAGGTAGACAGATTAGATAGAAATCTGCCTATTTTAATGGAGTATTTTTATGTCATAAGATCTACAACTGTAAGGCGATAATTCAGTAATGAGGGACTTTTTATTATCCTGAAAGTATGTTATAATATTAACAAAGTAAATGGTTAAACCGAAGGGAAAATATCTGGCGAACTGCGGGAACCTTAATATACAACAAAAGTGCTATTGCAATATAGTTAAATATTTAACGATTTACACATAATGGTTGAACTGTACAGGAGGAGAAGCGGATGAAAAAAAGATTAGGTTTGGCGGCGATCTCATTGGCTGTGGTGCTTACACTATGCTGGAGCGTATTTGCAGAAGGGTCCGGGAAGGATTCCCCGAGCGGAATCAAAACAATCATACATCAATACATCAGCGGCAATGCAGAGACAAAGAACTGCCTGCAGACAAGCATGAAGTTGCTTGAGGACATATATTCCGGCAAAAGAAGCTATTCGGCTGCATTAATAACTTCACAGCTTGAAACCCTTTCGGCATACAAGAACAGAATCGAGACGGAATGCAAATACCTGGTCGAACTAAAAAGCCTTTACCTCAAGGAATTCAGCATTGTGCAGAACGCACTGACTTACGCGCAGCTTAACTCCGAAAAGACCATCACCCAAAGCGATAGGGACTACATCAGCAGCCTTGCTGCCCAGGCAGATAAAATTGACAAGGAAGAGGACACCGCCTATATAAGCCTGTTCAAAAATGCAGGAATGAAATACAGCATCTCACAGGACGGAAGTATAAACTACGAATACAAGTGATATTGAACGTTTTAGTCTGCGAAAATTTAGTCCGCAGACTATTTTCATTTTGCGGCTAACACAGGTATTATGATAAACTGGCATGAATGAGATAACTAATAGAACAGGAGGTCTGCTTCCTGAAGCTTTCAAGGAGGGGAATACTCATGCAGATGGTCTATGCAGAATAGGTGAGTGTTTGTCTGAATTTAAAAGAGGGATTTATGCGGTATATGCAGAATTATGTATTCTATGATGTAAAACATGTCGCAAAGGAGGAATGAAAATGATAACCGAATGCTATGTAGGGAGGCACTATACTGAGCTGCCTACGCCGTGTCTGCTGCTTGACCTTGATGCAGTGGACCATAACATAAAGACAATGCAGGAATACCTTAACGAAAACACAAAGTGCCAGCTGAGGCCGCACATTAAAACGCACAAATGTCCTACCCTCGCACACCTGCAGATAAGGGCGGGCGCGGTAGGCGTTACCTGCGCAAAGCTGGGCGAAGCTGTAGTGATGGCCCATTCCGGCATCAGGAGCATCCTCATCGCAAACCAGGTCGTGGGAGACAGCAAGATAAAGGTTCTTGCAGGACTCAACCGCTATGGAGAGGTCATGCCTGCGGTAGACAACAGGGAGAATGTTGAGAGGATATCGCACTGGGCAAAGGAATTCGGCGTGGAGATCCCGCTCTTCATAGAGGTTTCTATAGGAATCGACAGGTGCGGAGTCAGGACAATCCCTGAAGCGCTGGAGCTCGCCGAGCACATAAAGAGCCAGGACAACGTCTTCCTGAAGGGTATACAGGCTTACGAGAACAGAGGCGACGAATGCAGGAACGACGAGGAAAAGATGCGCTTTGTAGAGGAGAGGGTCGGCTTCGCCGCAAAGGTCAAAGAAACCCTGGAAGATAAAGGGTATCCGGTGGAGATAATGAGCAGTGCAAGCACAGGCACAGTGAAATTCACTGCCCTGTACCCCGGAGTAACCGAGGTCCAGCCCGGGAGCTACGTCCAGATGGAGAACGCATATGATTCCGAAAAGATCGGGCTCCCCTTCAAGCAGGCCCTCTACGTGCTGGCCACAGTGTGCAGCATGTACAAGGAGAGGCTGGTCCTCACCGCAGGCGAAAAGTGCGTCACCATAGACCAGGGACAGCCTGTGCTTGTGGACGACCCTCAGGCTAAGACCGTATGCAACGAAGAGCACTGCCTGGTGGACATGACCGACAAGCTGAGGCACTACAAAGTGGGGGATCACATGCTTATCAAGCCTGCCCACTGCTGCACAACCGTAAACCAGCATGATAATTACTTCTGTATAAGGAACGGAATAGTTGAAGACGTCTGGCCTATAGCCGCCAGGGGCAGATACGACTAACGCTTCAAAAAATAAAGGGAGGTGCTAGCCATGAAAAATGTTTTTGCAAAATCCATATCCCAGATATTAAAAGGTGCAGTCAAGGCCTTCAAAACGTTCCCGGCTGCAATAGCAAGCGCGCTGGGATTCGCAATAGTTACAATGATCAGGATCCAGCTAGACTGGCCTCAGCAGGAAGCCTACAACTTCCTGTTCAACTGCCTTCACTGGTCCTTCGCGCTGGGCTCTGTATTCGGCCTTGCCGCGATCACCGCAGCAAGGAGCCGCTATGAAGGGGAGAAGGCCTTCAAGCTGGCAAATCTCATAAGCGTTGCCGTCGTGGCGGTGACCTTCCTGCTGCTCTATCTGTTCGCAGCGGATTACAGCGACGCCTATGCGGCCCGCTACGCAACAGTTTCGGGACTGGCCGCAGCCCGCGTGGGCGTTGCCATGCTTGTAAGCGGCTTCGCCTTCGTAATACTGGCGGCCTATCCGAAGGAGCAGTCGGATTTCTCCCGTTCGCTTTTCATGACTCAGAAGGCCTTCTTCATAGCCCTCATCTACGGGGGGGTAATCATGGCAGGCACTTCCGCCGTAGCGGGTGCTTTCGAGGCCCTGATCTACCGGGACATGAGCGAAAAAGTGTACCAGTATATAGCGACGATTGTTTTCTTCCTGGCATTCACCATATTCGCAGGCTATTTCCCTGACTTCAGGAAAGGGCAGGTCGACGAAAAACGCGAGATCGCACAGAAGCAGCCTCGTTTCGTGGAGATACTGTTCGAGTACATCATGGTTCCGATAATGCTCGCACTGACAGCGGTCCTGCTGGTTTGGGCGGGAAGAAGCGTCCTGACAGGGGAAGAGACATCCTTTGTCCAGTTGTCCGGAATCGCGACAAGCTTTGCTGTGGCCGGAATCTGGCTCCATATGATGGTGACCAGCCGCGAATCAGGGCTGGCGAAATTCTACCGGAGGTTCTATCCGATCGCTGCACTGCTGATCCTGGCCTTCGAGGCCTGGGCTCTTGTAGAGCAGGTGAGCAGGTACGGCATTAAAATGACATCGTACTCCTTTGCGGTGCTCTGGATCATAGCGGTGTCGGCGGCCGTCCTTCTCTTAGCAATGAAGGCGAAATCGCACACTGTAATAGCGCTTATCACCTGCGCTCTTGCAGTATTCTCCGTCCTCCCGCTTGTAGGTTACCATGCGCTGCCAGTGGCATCGCAGGTAAGCCGTCTGGAAAAGCTGCTGGTTAGCCAGGACATGCTCCAGGATGACAAGCTTATTCCGGCGGCCAGCGAACCGGAGAAGGCTGTGAGGCAGAATATAACCGACGCTGTCAATTACCTCGCTACCGCCGAGGATGCAAAGCTGCCAGCATGGTTTGACACTAAGCTTGTTGAGAGCGATACTTTCAGGGAAAAGCTGGGCTTTGACCAGACCTGGCCTGAACCTGAATATCCTGACGGATCCGGGGACTACGTCGGCACATACCTGAGTCTGCAAAACGGAGCCGTGGACATCAGCGGCTACAGGTGGGTTGTAAAAGTGCAGAACTTCCAGTCGGAGTCAACTGGCACAGCCACACTAAAAGGGGACAAGGGCGCATACAAGATAACCTGGATCGCAGACCAAAAATCAGGCAGCATACCTAAGCTTAAGATTGAGCTCGACAATAGGGTTATCCTTGAACAGGACATGAGTGATTTTGTCCGCAGGCTTACGGAGAAATACCCGCCGGGTCAGGGCGGAGGAACTGAAGCGACATTTGATGACATGAGCCTGAAGCTTGAAACTCCTGAAGTGAGCGTGATGCTTGTGTTCAACAACATCGAAATAAATGTGGACAGGCAGCAGGATATGATCAACTACTTTATGAACCTGAGCGAAATTTACATGAACGAGAAATAGGGCATTTCTATGCTAAACAGCCAGCCCTCTGCGGCGCACAGTGACTTGTGTGCTGCAGAGGGCTGGCTCTTTTTTTGAAACAGATCAGGAAAAGTTCAAATTGCAACACTATTCTCAAACATCATACGTTCGGGGCATGAAAATACACCCGAACGTATCGCTCCTGCACAACTAGAGGCTCCCTGGATAACGTTGGGGGAAAGAATATATATTTGGTTTATTAAATGATGTAGTATAAGAACAAACATGAAACCGTCTTCAAGGAGGTTTTGGAAAAAAACTGCACAAAAAATATTAATAAAAATATTAGGGGGAGAAAATCAATGGAATCGCTAGTTAATGAAAAAAGAGAAAACCAAATCAAAGAGGTCGAGAAATACCGATGGGTTGTCTGGATAGTCCTTGCAGCTGTTTACGTGTTCGTTACGTTTCACCGCATGGCGGTAGGCGTTGTCAAGACTGACCTGCAGGAAGCCTTCAATGTCGGAGCGGCCCAGTTTGCCAACATAGGTTCAATGTATTTTTACGCATACTTTATCATGCAGATTCCTTCAGGAATATTGGCAGACAAGCTCGGACCAAAAAAGACAGTTGCTTCATTCTCGATTCTTGCAGCAATAGGTTCGGTAGTTTTTGGCATGGCTCCAAACATAATGGTGGCATATATCGGAAGATTCATGGTAGGCATAGGAGTTTCTGTTGTTTTCATATGCCTCATCAAGATCCAGTCACGCTGGTTCTATGCTAAGAACTTTGCTTTGATGGTCGGATTCGCAGGACTTGCAGCAAACCTGGGAGCCATACTGGCCCAGACACCGCTGGTGGTTGCAGCCAGGACGTTTGGCTGGAGAAGCACATTCGTGTACATGGGTGTGGCGATGATTGTTTTTGCAGTGCTGGTTGTCTTATTTGTCAAGGATGACCCTACACACATGGGGCTCCCGGGAATGGATGAACTTGAGGGAAGGCCTGCCGCGACAGCGAGCATATCGGTCAAGGAAGCATTGAAGTCGGTTATGTCAAACAAGATGACCTGGATCATAGCGGTATCCTATATAGGCCTGTATACAGGATACGTTGTGCTCCTGGGAACCTTCGGAGTGTCTTACCTGATGGCATCATACGGACTTGCAAAAGTTGCGGCTGCGAACCTTATCATCTCAGCGGTTGTAGGTTCCATGATCAGCGGCCTCGCAGTCGGCTATATTTCTGACAAGATAAAGAAGAGAAAGGTGGTTGTCGTATCCTTAAGCATAGCGACTTTGGCATGCTGGATAGCGTTCATATTTGTCAAGATGCCTGTTGCTGCACTCGCGCCGTTCCTGTTCATAATGGGATTCGTAATGTCATGCTTCACAATGTGCTGGACAGTATCAAACGAAGTAAATGACAGAAGATACTCAGGAATAGCAACAGGAGTTGTAAACTGCATTGGCTTTGCAGGGGCTGCTATCATCCCGGTTATCATGGGCAACATCCTTGATAAATTCAAGTCCGTACCTGCAATCGGATATCAGAAAGCATTCCTCGTGTTGATAGTTCTGGTAGCCGTGAGCACAGCCGCCTCGTTCTTCACAGCTGAAACAAATGCGAAAAATGTATACGCTAGCAAGTGATTGGAGGCTAATATGAACACATTCATGGATAGAGCAAACGAGCTCAAGGATGAGATAATAGCAATCAGAAGGGAACTTCATGCAATTCCGGAAATCATGAACGATCTGCCGGCTACAACAAAATTTGTGAGAGAAAAACTTGTAGAAATGGATTTGGAGCCAACGGAAATCATCAATTCAGGCCTTGCTGCGCTAATCGGCGGAAAGAAACTTGGAAAGACTATCCTCCTGCGCGCGGACATGGACGGCCTGAACATGAAGGAGGACAGCGGGCTTGAATTCGCTTCCGGAACCCAGTATGCGCACACCTGCGGACACGACCTCCATACCGCCATGCTCCTGGGAGCGGCTAAGATGCTGAAAGAACGCGAAGGCGAGATAGAAGGCACGATAAAGCTCATGTTTCAGCCTGGCGAGGAGTACTTCATCGGCGCAAAAGCCATGATAGAGGCTGGGGTGCTTGAAAATCCAAAGGTGGATGCAGCGATCGGGATGCATGTCATGCTGGACGCACCGGTTGGCGCCATTGGATATCAGCACGGATACACCTTGTCATCTGTCGACGGCTTCAAGATAACGATAAAGGGAAAAGGCTGCCACGGGGCTATGCCTGAGAAGGGAATCGATCCGATAAATGCAGGGATACATGTCCATCTGGGCCTTCAGGAGCTTGTCGCAAGAGAAGTATCCGGCTTTGAAACTGCCATAATCACGATTGGACAGTTCTCGGCGGGTGCCGTGCCCAATATTATACCTGATACCTGTGTTCTTCAGGGAACACTGAGGACTTACAGCAAAGAGGTCCGAGAATTCCTGGTGAACAGGATCAGAGAAGTTGTCGATCTTACCTGCAAGACATACAGGGCGACATACGAATATGAGGTGCTTTCGGAGGTTCCTTCGCTTTACACAAATCCGGAGCTGCTCGATGAGATGCTGGGCTACATCAAGGAAATGGGCGAGGATTTCACCTTTATCAAGGATTCCAGGGCCACTCCGACTGACGATTTCGCATTCATCGCGGAAAGGGTTCCTTCTGCTCACTTCCAGTTAAATTGCAGGGTGGAAGGGGAGAGGGGCGCATTTCCTCATCACCACCCAAAGGTAGTTTTTGACGAGGATGTACTTCCTGTCGGCGCTGCGGTAATCGCAGAGTGCGCATCCAGCTGGCTTAAGAACAACGCATCTTTATAAAGGTTCAATAATATGATATATTTAGGCTGACGGCATAATCATGTCGTCAGTCTTAAATGCTTTAGATTAAATCAAGAAAGGCGGTGGCCGGCGTGAAAATAATAATCTGCGAGGATAAGGCGGATATAATAAGCGAGCTCACCAGGATAATTGACTCTTTCATGGGCAGCAACCGCATTAGATATACGATTGAAGCTTTCAGGAAGTACGATGCTGCGCTGGACTACATCAGGTCACTGAAATCTTACGAAGACTGCCTCTACATCCTGGACATAGACCTGAAGCAGGACAGGAACGGCTTGCAGCTTGGCAGGGAGATCAGGACCATCGATGACTACAAGGGAGAGATGGTCTTCGTCACGGCCCACATCCACCAGGTCAACACGGTGTTCAAGTACAAGCTGAGGATCCTGGACTTCATAGACAAGGGCTACAACCTGGAAAACGACCTCAGGGAGGCCCTGAGGATATTCCTGAAGATGTACATGGAGAAGTTCAAAAACGAGCCGCTGGTCTTCAGGAGCGGGACGGAGGTTTACATGGTAAAGCCGTCGGACATCGTCTGGATAGAGACCGACAAACAGAAAAAGAAGATAATCGTTCACACGGTGAGGGAGGATGTCAGCGTTCCAATGACGCTCAAGGATATCCAGGAGATGCTGGGCAGCCAGTTCATCCAGATCCACAGGTGCACCATTGTGAACAAGGACCATATCGTTAAGCTTGAGCATTCAGGCGACGACATGTACGCCGTGCTCACCGGCGATGTCAAGGAAATAGTCTCCAAGAGAAAGGAGAAAGAGGTGGCTCTATGCTGTACACAGTCTTAAACACCTTTCTCTATTTATACGTTGCCTATGAGTACCTGGACAGGAAGGTGAAGTTCACTCCCAAAAGCATACTGGTGATCGCTTTCGTGGTTGCGATAAAGCCCATAGGCATGGTCTTGTTAAGGGATACGTTATCAGTATTCATATTCGTCTGGTGCTGCATATTCATCATGCTGAACGCCATTGCCGGGAGGAACTTCAAGAGGAATTTCGAACTGGCGTTTTTCGTGGAGCTCATCAACCTCATGGCATACTTCATGGCTGCGGGGATTGCATTGACAATCAATCCGAGCCTCAAGACCGAGGATGTCATGAATTTCAACATCCTTACGCAGGGACAGAGCGCAGTATATATTGCATGCAACGCATCCTTCCTCATTGGCTTTGCGGCATTGAGGAGGTTCGTGCCGATAGATTTTTCCGATGAGGGAAGCCGGGAAAGGAACATCAATGCGATATACCTGATCATTGGAATAAACGTGCTGCTCAAGGTCATAAACGACTACAGGCTGGGCTACGGCCTGGAGCTTATCATTTATGTGTCCATAAACCTGTTCATCCTGATCTTCTATGTTGCGAACAGGAATATGGACATGGAGAAGCTGAAGGCGGGCCTGGAGCTAGAGGAGAAGAAGAAGAGGATCGAAGAGCTCACCCTTTACACGGAAACCGTCGAAGGTCTCGTGAGCAAGTACAAGGATTTCGAGCACGACATAAAGAACATGATGATAGGAAGTTCGAACGTGAACCTTGACGCAAACGAGCTTTACGGGAAGCTCAGGGAGGAGATCGTGGGCAAGAAAAGCTACGACGCGTTCTTCTACATCAAGGACATTAAATACGAGCCGCTGAAGTTCATACTTTCGCACTATACGATGATATGCATAAAGAAGGATATAGAGATGGACCTGATCACAGTGGGGGAAATCACGGCCGCAGACATATCGGAGGTCGATTTCTCCAGGATCATGGGAATAATTATGGACAACGCTGTGGAGGAGGCCGAACAGAACGACAGTAAGAGGATAGAGGTCTTCGCCGAGCAGATGGACGGCAGCCTCAACATCACCGTGGGGAACACCTTCAGGAAGGAGCTTCTCGACCTGGCCAGGATCAGCGAAAAGGGATTCTCCACGAAAGGCGCGGGGAGAGGCCTCGGTCTGAGCATAGTCGAATCGATAGTGCGAAGCCGGGACAACCTGAAGCTGGACACCTTCGTCAACGGCGAGATGTTCATACAGGACCTGTATATCATGGATCATGTCACAATAGAATAGTTTGAAACGATGGGGGATGATACGATGAACAAGGCGAAACTCAAGGAAGCGGAAGAAAGGTTCAACATGAAGTATCCGGGCGGCTTTGACAATCCCGAGATGCTGGCCATGGCAAAGAAGCACAGGATAGACAAGATGCATGAGCTGGCGCTGGATAGCTTTGCGCCTGACAAGTTCGGGGATACGGACAAGATCGTGGAGGCCATAGGGAACATTGTCAAGAAATCCTCGCTTGTATCGGTGTTCGAAAAGGTGAAGTTCAGGGATCTGCTGCCGGCTTTGAACGATAGCGAGAAGGAGCGGCTTGCCCTTGGGCTGAAGGAGTTCCTTCACGGCGACCAGAAGCTCGGCTTCGAGCTGATGGCTGGCCTGCTTGAGGAGTATCATCTGGCGAAATGGCCGATTATCACGGTGTGCCCTTATTATTACAGCCCTGACGTGGAGGTGCTTATCAAGCCGACTACGGTCAAGGGAAGCATAGAGTACTTCGAGCTGGAAGGACTCAAATACAGCCCCCGTCCAAATTACGAGTTCTACAAGGGGTACAGGGACC
>JAGFXP010000033.1 GCA_017861315.1 Bacillota bacterium
AAGCTATTTGAATAAAAAAATGCAGCCTGCATAATTGCAGGCTGCTCAATTTTAAACAAATTATTTATTTCTCTGTTTCTTGACAAACATGTACACAGGGATACCGACAAGGGCAACTCCTACGCCTATCAGTGCATTCATAGTATCAGTCATGAGCGTGCTTATAAGTATATAAGCTCCTCCAACTATACCTATTATTGGCACTACAGGGAACAGGGGAACCTTGTACTGGCCTTCTTTGATAAGATCCTTGTGTTTGCTCCTGAGTACGAACACTCCGAAAACAGCAAGTACGAAGAATATCCAAAGTGTGAATACAACCAGGTTAGTCAGAATGTCGAATGATCCTGAGAAAATGTACAGGATTGACAATATGCACTGGAATATAAGAGCGTTTATAGGTGTTCCTGATGAAGCTTCCTTGATGAAAAAAGTTTTGAATGGCAGAAGGTCGTCTTTAGCCATTGCAAACGGAACTCTCGCGCCTGTCATTGCGAAGCCGTTTGAAGCTCCGAATATGGAAACCATTATACCTGCAGATATAAATGCTGCTCCGGCTGGTCCGAACAGTATAACTGCCGCATCTGAAGCTGCTTTTGGTGACGCTGCAACTGCAGCCATAGGCATAACATTGATTATAGCTACGTTTATTGCAACATATGCAGTCATAACTACTGCAAGTCCTATTACGATAGCTTTAGGAAGGTTCTTTGTAGGGTTTTCGAGTTCTCCTCCGATGTTACATACATTAACCCAGCCTTCATATGCCCATAATGTTCCGAGTATGGCAGCACCGAAGCCTGCAGCCGTGCTTGCCTCAGAAACCATAGGTGAATAATCATGCACAGTACCGCTGATTAAACCGAATATAACGATAGCAAATATCGGGATCAATTTTGCGATTGTGAATACGACGTTAAGTTTTGCTGTAAGAGTAGTTGAAATTATGTTTACGCCTGTAAGGAATATTGCAACCGCAATTGCTAGGAATTTCTGGGTCATATCTCCCATAGGTACAAACACTGTTGCCTGTGTAGCAAAAACTATACAAAGTGCTGCCAAAGTACCTGGGTAGTAAACCAACGTCTGCACCCAGCCCAGCAGGAACGCTACAGATTCACCGTATAGCTCCCTAAGGTAAGTGAACATACCGCCTGTTTTTGGAATAGCTGACGCAAGCTCTGCTATTGAGAGCGCTGCAGCTATAGTGATGACACCACCCATTATCCATGCCAGGATTCCAAGGCCTGGAGCACCGGCTGCTGCAAATACTTTTGCCGGCTTGAAGAATACGCCTGAACCGATGACAACACCGATAACAAGAGCAACAGCCTGCATCAATGTGATGAGTTTCGTTTCTTGTTTCTTTTCCATAAAATAATTCCTCCTTGATAAAATAATATATTAAAAAAATAATGAAAAACTTAATCACGACACCATTTTAGACAAATCCTCCTCCCGATAAAAACAAAAAAGAAATATGAGATTTTTACGTCCCACTTTCTCTGTTATCTCTGCCTGAGAGTCTCGATACAAAAGCATCTTACACCTACGGCCCTATAAAATAGTGTTTTCAGAGTTTCGTCCCATAACGTTATGTTTACCTGAGAGATTCCGGGGACTTCGTGGTAATTCCCCATTGCTCCTTCGGTCACACCTGCATGTGTTTCACGCTACGCTCATCCGATAAAAATATTAAGGTTTTGTTAATACGTTTATTATTATACATAGTATTCACTTTCTTTGCAAGAATAATCGAAAAAATAAATATATATTTTTTTATTTATTCATTTTCCTGCATATTTCAAGCAGTGGCAAAAACAAAAAGAATTGACTCATAACAGCGGGTTTCTGTTTTGCGACAATTCTTTTTATTCTTTATTTCATAACAGCTTTTGCTATTGCATAGTAACCTTCGCAGGCTTTGCGCATCTGCTCAATTTCTATGAACTCATCGGTGGCGTGAACAAGATTTACTCCCGAAGGACCAAAGCCAATGGTCTTGATACCGGCCTCGCCAGCATAATGGCTTCCGTTTGTGCAGTTTGGGTATCTCGTCATACCAGGCTCGAGACCTGCTTCCTTCAGGCCCATGAGAGCGGTTTGCACGAACTCGTCTTCTTCCGCATATGTCCAGGCCGGGAAAAACCTTTCGCTTTCTATTATTTTGCCTGTGTAGCACTTTTCTTTGCCCATTGCGTAGGAGGCGTTTGCTTTAAATTCCGGGTCTTCCAGCTCCATGGCTTTGATAATATCCAGTACCGGCTTCAAAACGCTCTCCTTTGTTTCGCCTACAAGCAATCTCCTGTCATAGGTAGCTTTGCAGTAATCCGGCACCACGGATGACCCCGGATATGGCGACGACTTGATGTCCGTCAGCTCCATTATGCCGTCTCCCAGGAATTCATCCCTGGTAAGTATAAGGGTTCTTATTTTCTCTATAAGCTTAGTCATATTGTAGACAGCGTTCACGCCCTTCTGCGGGGTTGCAGAGTGGGTCTGGACCCCGAATGTTTCAACAACGATTTCGGCTCTTCCTCTTTGCCCTCTCGAGATGTTGCATTCTGAAGCCTCCCCCAGCACTACAAAGTCAGGCTTCACTCTTTCGCTTACCTTTCTTGCCGCTATTCCCTCGAAAGATTCCTCATATACGGTCCCGGAAACATAGATGTCGCCGCTGAATTCTTTTTTTGTGTCCTTTGCAAAGCACGCCGCAGCGAGCAGCATTGCGCTGAGGGCTCCTTTCATTGACGAAGCTCCCCTGCCGTATATTTTTCCGTCCGAAATCTGTGCCCCGAAAGGATTCACGCTCCATTTTGCCTGGTTGGTCACAGGTATAGTGTCCACATGCCCGTCAAACAGGATCTTCTTTCCAGGCATCTTTCCCTTGATATGGGCGATAATATTTCCATATTCATCAATGTGGATGTCATCGTAGCCTGCACTTATGCAGAAATTCCTCATCCTTCCTATTACGTTTCGTTCTTCCCCGGAGTAGCTTTTCAGCCTTATAAGGTCCTGGCAAAGCTCTATAAGATCTTTTTCTCTTTCATTAGTCAGCATAATATTCCCCCAATCAGCCTCTTTAAACAATCTTGAGATTAATATACCATAATATTTTCAATTTTACAATTATTGCGAATACTGCAGTCAAAAAAACCGCTTGTTTTAGTACACCTCAGGCCTTCTGTGTTTCAGCAGGGGAAGCGATTCCCTGACCTCGTTAACGTCGTCAAGATCCACATCAAGCATGAGTATGCCTTCTTTTTCATCAAGCCTTCCTATCACCTGCCCCCAGGAATTTGCTGCGATCGAATTTCCATAGGCGATATACCCTTTTTCGTTCCTGGCCGATGATATCCCGAACATGTAAATCTGGTTGTCCAGAGCTCTGGCTCTGAAGGTCAGCTCCCAGTGGGCTGGTCCCGTTGTCATGTTGAAAGCGGCAGGGACGAACACGGCTTTTGCATCAGCAAGCGCCATCTTTCTTGTGAACTCAGGAAACCTTATGTCATAGCATATCATGACTCCCATTTTGCCCCATTCAGTATCAAAAACCGTCATCTCGCTGCCGGGTGTCAGTACATCCGATTCCTTGAAGGTTATCTTCCCTTTCACGTCAATGTCAAAGAGATGGACCTTTCTGTGCTTGCCAACCAGTCTTCCTTTCCTGTCGAAGGTATAGGATGTGTTGTATACCTTGTCATCGTCCAGTTCAGGAATGGAACCTCCTATTATATACATACCGTTCTTCTGCGCTTGGTCCGAAAGCATCCTGGTCGTTTCGCCGGGGTAGCTCTCCCCATAATCCCTGAAGCAACTATTGCTGTACGGGCAATTGAACATTTCCGGCAGAGCTGCTATGTCTGCCCCCTTCTTCGCGGCTTCATCCAGCAGCCTCGCTGCCCTTTTAATATTCTCATCCTTATCCGGTCCTACCTTCATCTGGATCAATGCAATCTTTATGTTTGCCATATTTTCACCTCTTTACAGTTTATTCCGTGACAGGTGTCTTGGGCGTTCTTCCGCTTAAAACCTCGTACACGTTGGCCGCTGCCAGCATTGCCATTTTTCTCCTGGTCTCCTTCGTCGCACTGCCTATGTGAGGAAGCAGAATAACATTGTCCAGTGCCTTAAGCTCCTCCTCTATTTCCGGTTCGTTCTCGTATACATCCAGCCCGGCACCGAATATTTTCTTTTCCTTTAGAGCTCTTACCAGAGCCTTCTCATCGATAACGGGCCCTCTCGACGTGTTGATGAGGACAGCATTTCTCTTCATCATGCTGAACTCCTTGTCACCGATCATGTGTCTTGTGGATTCTGTCAGCGGCGGGTGAAGAGAGATAAAATCCGATTCCCTCAGCAGCTCCTCCAGCACGGCATATTCGGCACCGGTCTCCTTTTCAAAATCGGAATTCCTCTTTCTGTTGTGATAAATCACTTTCATCTCAAAAGCCGAGCACATCTTTGCAAATGCACTGCCGATTCTCCCTGCACCGATGATCCCCACAGTTTTTCCTTTCAGGTCATAGCCCAGGAATTTTGTTGCCGACCATTCCCTGAATTTTCCTTCCCGTGTATACCTGTCGGCGTCAACAACTCTTCTTGCACATCCGAGCATCAGCGCAAAGGCAAGTTCCGCAGTCGTTCCGTTAAGGACTTCAGGAGTATTAGATACTAAAATCCCTCTTCTTGTCGCCTCGGCCACATCGATGTTGTCATAGCCTACAGCGCAGTTTGAGAATATCTTAACGTTCCTGCCCGCATCTAATGCTACAGTATCTATCCTGTCGGTAGGCACTGTTATGACCGCATCGGCATCCTTTATCCTGTCCAGGAATTCATCCCTTGGAACTGCCGAATCTTCGCCATAAACCTTCACGTTGAAATACCTTTTCAGGAATTCAATCGCTTCCCAGTCGACCACCCGGGTAACATACACCCTCGGCAGCTCGTTTTTTGGAATGAATCTTAACGAGGCGCTGTTGATGCAGTATCTCAACCCTTCCGGTCCTGGACCGTCATCGAATACATGCCCCAGATGAGAGTCAGCCTTCCTGCTCCTGACCTCGGTTCTTGCCATCCCGTGGCTCATATCGGTTTTTTCAATCAGGCTGTCTTGAGAAACGGGTTTTTTGAAACTAGGCCAGCCGCATCCGGAATCGAACTTGTCTTCTGATGAAAAAAGCGGTTCGCCGCTGACGATATCCACGTAGAGACCTTCCTCTTTGTTGTCCCAATACTCGTTTTCAAAAGGCCTCTCTGTTGCATTCTCCTGTGTTACCCTGTACTGAATTGGTGTAAGCATTTTCTTGAGTTCTTCCTTGTTCATAAAATCCACTCCCTCCCTGGTTTCTGATTGAGAAAAGAACCAGGATTTTTAATCCTGGTTCTTTTTGTCCTCAGACGCCGTATGTTCCCTGAAAAGCGCATCGACCTGGTTCTTGTCATTAAGACATACTTCCCAGTCGTTCATTTGAAGCTCTCCCCTTTTTTTGTATTTGAACACCAGCATAGTTTCCCTTTTTTCTGACCATTCAAAACCTTCCAGATCATCCCATTTGATAAAATTATACAGACGCTTATCGTAAATGCTTTTCTCTCCAAAGCCTTTTTCAGTTATTATTTTCGTTTTGCTGAAATCGTATATGCTGATGATTACATAGACGACAACCAGCACCCCCAGAAAGGAGATGTTTGAAGTCATAAGCGCATAGATGAGGTAGAACAGTATGAATACGAACAGCAATCCCAGAAACCTAAGCTTCAGGGCGCTCTGCCGAAGTCTGTGAACCTCCCTGCCGTAATCCGATTCATCCCCTCTTCCTTTGATGAACGAAAAGTAGACCTGGATCACGCATGCGAAAGCTACGATTATCGTTAATATCTTCTCATAATCCATATATTAGTCTTTTAACCTCCATGCAGCGCCTTCCTTTGAATCGATTATTTCTATATTCATCTCGTTCAGCCTGTCTCTGATTTCATCAGCCTTTGCCCAGTCCCTGCGGTTTCTTGCTTCTTCCCTGTCTGCCAGAAGTCCGTTCACCAGCTTTTCGTCGATTCCGCTTGTGTCTGCAACCTCTTCCTTAAGAAGCTCAAGCGAAAATACCTTGTCGAAATCTTCTATCAGAGTAACCTTTTCCAGAGCGTTCAGTACGTCGTCCTTCATCACATCATTGAGAACAGTGAATGCGTTTGGCATGTTAAGGTCATCGCTTATCTGTTCGCCAAAACTTGTTTTGAAAGCTTCAAGCTTGTTGCTGTCCACAGTTTCGTTTCCGGTAACGGCTCCCTTAATTAGAGCTATTTTGCTCTTAAGCTTTTTCAGCGACTGGCCTGCATCTCTGAGTGCATCGAAGCTGAACATCAGCTGCTTTCTGTACCTTGACTGAAGGCAGAAATATCTGTATTCAACAGGCTTGAAGCCTTCCTCGATGAGTCTTGTGAGTGTAAGAAAATCACCGCTTGATTTTGACATTTTTCCGCCGTCTACCACCAGAAACTCACCGTGCATCCAGTAATTTACCCATTTATGGCCGAGGGCAGCTTCAGACTGTGCTATTTCATTAGTATGATGCACAGGTATGTGGTCTATGCCGCCGCAGTGTATGTCTATCCTCTCGCCAAGGTATTTTATGGACATCGCTGAGCATTCAAGATGCCAGCCCGGGAAGCCCCTGCCCCAAGGTGAATCCCACTGCATTATCTGGTTCTTGAATTTCGAATTTGTAAACCAAAGCACGAAATCCAGCGGATTCTTCTTATTCTCATCCACCTCAACCCTGCTGCCTGCTTCCAGTTCTTCCATGGTCAAGTTTGCAAGCTTGTTGTAGTCGGGGAATTTGTCGATCTCGAAATATACGTTTCCGTCGGCTATATAAGTGAAGCCTTTCTTTTCAAGTATCTGAACAAGCTCTATCATTTCACTGATGTGCTCGGTTGCCCTGCACACTATGGTCGGTCTCTTTATATTCAGCTTTTCACAGTCATCAAAGAAAGCATCCTCGTAATATTTTGCTATCTCCCATACAGTCTTTTGCTCCCTTTTAGCTCCGAGCTCCATCTTGTCTTCGCCGGTATCGGCATCTGACTGCAGATGTCCGACGTCCGTAATGTTCATGACATGCTTAACGTCATAGCTCATATATTCGAAGGACTTCTTCAAGACATCCTCGAAAATATAAGTTCTCAGATTGCCTATGTGTGCATAATTGTAGACCGTAGGCCCGCATGTATAAAGACCTACGTGATTTTCCTTTACCGGTACGAATTCTTCTTTATTTTTGCCATAAGAATTGTAAACATAAAAACTCATTTGTATCTCCCTCCCGTATAAAAAAACCACAGGAAATTATATTGCCTGCGGTTCAATAAATATCGATAGTATCAATAATTTAACGTTCACAGGCCGCAAAGAATAAAGGTTCAGTTTTTTTGCAGCAACAGCAACAACGCCCCATCTTCAGACACGACCTTTCGTTAAAATATCTTATATAAATACTACCATATTTTTAAAATAAAGCAATATATTTAGCGTTTTTATTTGAGTCCAGAGGACCCGAAGCCTTTTTCCGCCCTCTCTGATGTACTCAGTTCGTAAGCCTCGGTGATGTTTGCATGTACGAACCTGGAGATCACCATCTGTGCAATCCTCATGTGCTTTTCAACCTTGAAGCTGTCCTTTCCGTGGTTTATCAGTATAATGCATATTTCACCCCTGTAGCCTTCGTCTATAGTGCCCGGACTATTGAGGACAGTTACCGAATTCTTCAGCGCAAGTCCGCTCCTGGGCCTTATCTGGGCTTCCGTTAATTCCGGAAGCTCTATCTGAATCCCGGTGCGTATCAGAGCCGTCTCGCCGGCCTCTATCACCTTTTCCTCTATCGAATACAGATCCATACCTGCATCGCCTTTGTGGGCGTAGCTGGGGAGGACTGCATCCCCGGAGATTCTCCTAACCTTTATATCTGTCATCTTCTATTCTCTCCTTCCGCTGTACATGTCCCTCAGTAACCCAGCCATCTCATCCCTTGATATCTTCACAGGATTCGACCTTGTTGAACCCATCATTGAATTCTCCACAAGCTCATCGAAATTCCTAAAGAAGTCACGCTCGTTTATTCCGGCTTCCCTGAAGGTTCCGGGAACGTTCATCTTTTCATTGAGTTCTCTGACAGCAGAGATGAAATCCGTTCCGGCTGCCCTGGTCAGTTCCCTGAGCCTCAGCTCAACTTCAGGGCTTCTTGAATTAAACTCCAGCACATAAGGAAGCGCAACTGCGTTTGTGAGACCGTGTCCAAGTCCGAATTTCCCTCCTATGGCATGGGCTATTCCATGAGACATCCCCAATCCTGTGTTTGTGAAAGCGAGCCCCGCCATGCACTGGAAGTTATGCATCTTCTCCCTGCTGGCAAGTGTCTTTTCGGCGTAGGACAACGGGAGCTGCTCAAGTATTCCCTCGATAGCGCCTTTTGCCAGACAACCGGTAAAGTCATCAACCTTTGCATTAATAAAGCATTCCACGGCATGGGTAAGCGCATCCATTCCGGTCTCCGCAACTATATTGTCCGGCATGGACATTGTTATATCGGGATCCAGTATAGCTGCATCCGGTATCATCGCCATGCTTTTAAGGCCGATTTTAATGTCATGTTTCCTGTAGGTTATAACCGCCGCAGTCGTCACTTCGCTGCCCGTTCCGGATGTTGACGGTATGGCCACAAGCTTAAGGTATTTCCTTTTGTCAGGCAGCTTGACGGAAGCCATTTTCTCTATATCGAGCTCGGGATTCTCATGCATTATCGAAAGCACCTTGCCCAGGTCGATGGCTGAACCTCCGCCCACAGCGATTAGTACATCCGGTTTGAAGCTGTTTACCGCCTCCAGTCCAGCCTTCACATCTTCCGTGTCCGGATTGGCTTTGACTCCTGAATGTATATACATATCGCAGCAGTTTTCGACCAGTATGGCCTTAATCCTGTCGATGGTGCCGTTCTTGAACATCGAGCTTCCGCCGGTGACAATGAAGACCCTCATGTTTTTATAATTTTCCAGGTATTTGAGGGAGCCGCTTCCCGTTATTATGGCGTCCCCTCCGAATTTCAAGTTTTTCAAGTCTATTCCTCCTCGTAGCGAAGTATGAGTCCAACTCCTACCTCTTTTATGTTCAGGTGACCGGCGAGGGCTATCTTCGATTTGAGGTCCGTGCAGTGACCTGCATAGACTTTCTCAGGATTCTCTTTCACTAGGCAAGCCAGCGTGCCTTCCATCTGCTCCGCCGAGGGGTGCAGCAGATGGAACCCTCCTATTATATCCCTGATCCTGTCTTCTCCGCATACAGCCTTTGCCCTTTTTATTATGTTGCATATCCCCGAATGGGAGCAGCCCGTTATTATTACGAGTCCCTTGTTCGACCTCCAGGCCAGTGCCGAATCATCAGCTACAAAATCGTCTTTACCGATTGGATGCTGGTTTTCAAAGCTGTTCATGCGCGGTATCTCTCCCAGGTATACCAGGTTATCGGTTATCCAGACGGGATCCTTTGTAAGCCTGAGGTTAAAGTGCATCTCGAGTTTGTCCTCCTTTGCAGGAGAACCAATATCCACGCCTTCCCTGGTTACTTTCGTCCTGAAGGTGTGGTCGTGGCATATAAGGTCGGGCATCGAGACCGTCCTGTTCTCCAGCGCCTCCTCCGTAAACATGGTCATGAGATGAGGAAGCCCCCCCGTGTGGTCGCTGTGGCCGTGGGAAAGCACAACGGCATCTATGTCGGTAAGCTTGATCTTCATTTTATGTGCGTTCCTTATGAATACGTCGGAGTAACCCGTATCGAACAGAACCTTTTTTCCAGCGTCCTCAATAATGTAGCAGAGTCCGGGCTCGCCCAGAAAATACCTGTCTATCAGTGTGTTATTGTCCACAAGCACAGTCAGTTTCATCGCTAATTCACCATCCTTTTCTGTATATCTCTGTACAGCCTTGACGTAACGGCAGTATCCACCCCGCACTCAATTCCCATCCTGATTATAGTTCCTCCGAAGAGCTCCCCTTCGTTTTTCAACTTTCCGCTTTCAATATCCCTCTGGTAAGAAGTCTTGACGTTGTTCCCCATGCCCCTTGCTATGTCCATTGTTTTTTCAGCCGCGGAGGCCGGCAGCTTTACTCCATTTTTGAAGGCTATTGCTATTATCTCGCCTATTATATCTTCGGCCATGGCCCGCAGTTCCGGATCTGCTGCAACACCGCCTATGCTCCTCCCCGACCAGGCAGTCACCAGTGAAAAAGAGGCTATGAAGAGATATTTTTCCCATATGCTGTCTGAGGCATCATCCCTGAAAATGCAGTTAATCCCCATATAATCCAGGAGCGCACCGAGCTCGCCGAAATCGTAGTCCTTGTGTTCAGGATCCCTTCCGGAGACAATCCTGGCATAGTCAGTGTCCTGTGTCACCTCGCCCACGCCTTCTATATGGGCTCCGATATATACGCAGGACGGCAGCACGATGCAATTTTTCAGTTTCCTTCTTATCCGTTTATATATGTCTACGCCATTAAGCAGCGGGATTATCACTGTGTCTTCCTTTATGTTTTTAGCTATCGAATCGAGTGCATCGTCGAGATCATAGCCTTTCACGCAAAGAAATATCAGATCGGGCGTGGGAATTATTTCCATATTCCCAGCTGCGAGCGCGGGTTTGCACAGCAGACCATTGTAACCAGGGATATTGAGCAGCAATCCTTCACTCCTTATCCTGTCCAGGTGACCACCTCTTGCTATGAAGTATACCTTGTGATAGCTGTCTGATTTTTCATCTATAGTTTTTGCTATCATTCCTCCGAACACTCCGCCTATCCCGCCGATGCCGAAAATGCATATATTTTCAATCCTGTTCCTGCCTGTCATCTAAATCCCTCCCGGCTAATTGATTCCTTATTTAATAGTAACTTTTTTCCTTATTTTTTACAATATTAAAATGATAGCCAAATATAGGTTGCGAAATAAATTCCTGTATAGTAAAATTTGATAGGAAATAATAAGACTAGAGGTTAGATATGAAAAAGGGAGATAAAATAGCGGCAATTGTAATTGCATTAATAGTGGTAATAAGCTCGATCGGCGTTTTGGTTTTTATGAACATGTCGGGAAGCAGCCATCATATAGCTGAGATCAAGCAGGACGGCAAGGTCATCAGGACGATTGATCTGGATCAGGTCGAGAGTTCCGAGGAGATAAGGATAGCTTATGAAGATGAGTACAACATAATAAGGGTTGAAAAAGGAAGGATCAGGATCATTGATTCAGACTGTCCCGACAAACTTTGTGTAAAAACAGGATGGATAACCGAACCCGGCCAGTCAGTCATATGCCTTCCGCATAAACTGATAATAAAGATTCAGGGCGGATCCCGGGAGATTGACGAAAACGTATATTAAAAACTTAAATGGATTAAGGTGATTTGATGAATAAAACCAAAAAGATGGTTTTGCTTGGCCTCATGGTAAGCATAGCCTTGATAATTTATGTCATTGAAGCTCAGGTGCCTGTTCTTTTTCCAGGCATCAAGCTGGGACTGGCTAACCTGGTTTCCCTTACAGCTTTGATACTCTGGGGGCCGAGGGAGGCGCTTCTCATTATGTTCCTGCGGACGCTTCTCGGCTCGATGTTCACAGGCTCCATGTCTGCATTCATGTTCAGCATAGCGGGAGGGCTTCTCAGCAACCTTGTGATGATATTCCTCTACAGGTTTTTCAGGAAATCCATGAGCATATGGAGCATAAGCATGATAGGTGCGGTATTCCATAACATAGGCCAGCTCCTGGTGGCATCAATTGTTATTCAGGATCTGAGGATCTACATCTACCTGCCGGTGCTTATGGTATCAGCCGTGGTTACAGGGTACTTCATAGGCCTTTGCACAACTTTCCTCACAAGGTACCTCGACAGAACAAATTCGATTGGCGACATAACAGACAGGGCAGATTAGCCGGTGCTAATCTGCCCTTCTCTTTATAAAGGATCATTTGGTAACTACTCAAGTAGTAATCAGTTAAATTCTGCTTATCCGAGATGCATTACAAAAGCGTAGAGGATAGGTCCAAGCAGGATTCCGAACATGTAGAACCAGAAGCCGAACACCCCCAGCAGCACTGAAACCACCTTGAAGCCGGGAGCAATGGTCAGCACCAGCAGCAGGATGGAGGTGGCCATCCATATCAGGCCTTTCCGGCCTGCTTCTGCTTTGCTTCTTGGCTTGGATTTCCATGCAAATGCAAATGATACTATGAGCGAAAGGACCGCCCCCGCAAGGTACGTCTGATTCATCGTTGCAGTTTCTGTCCGGTCAAGAAGAAAAAGCGCTCCGTAAATCATTAGAGCCAGGATTGCGACTGCAATATATACTGCAATGCCGTATAGGACTTCGTTCAAATATTTTTTCATAAAATATCAGCTCCCGTCTTTTTCAATGTTACGAGGTTGATTCGATAAAAAACTCCGCTGCATGCTCGACTATTCCGCTTACATAATCCAAGCCACCTTTGACAAGCTCTGCAGCCATGAAATTCTCATCGGGCACGTCGAAGGATGCTTTTATTCCCCATCTGCCGGCAGGCGAATAGCCGAAACGAGGATAATAATCTGCATGTCCAACAAGTATAACGGATCTGTATCCCAGTTTTTTTGCAATTCTGTGACCCTCGAGAATGAGCTTCCCGCCTATCCCCTGATTCTGATACTCGGGAAGAACCGACAAGGGAGCCATGGCAAGGGATACGCTTCCTCCAATCATCGCTTTGGTGAAAAGTATGTGTCCTACGATCCTTCCATCATGCTCTGCCACCAGGGAAAGCTCGGGAATGAACGAATCGCTTTTCCGAAGCCTGCCTACCAGCTCCTGTTCGTCACCGTTACTGTGGCCAGCCTTTTCGAATGCGGCTTTTACAACCCGATGGACGGCTTCGAAATCCTTTTCTGTCTCACGCCTGATGGTAATCTTCTTTTTCTTTTTTCCCGCTGCCGCAGCGATATTCTCACCTGCCCTGAATCTCACAATCCTGCTTATCAATTCGTAAGGCAGAGGCTTGTCTATAGGGAACTGCACCGCTCCCTTTGAACTTTTATACCCGGCGAGTTCATTCTTGAATTCCTCAATGCCGCTTGGTGCAGGATAGAAGCCTATATGGCGCTCGAAGGCAGCGAAGTGAACCAGATTCCCCTGCAGGTAAAAAGTAGGCATCTGGTAGCTTATCCGCTCAACAGAATCCGGAGCAGCGTCCTTAATAACCGTTCTTAGCTTCTCAAGTTTTTCCTTAACCTCAGGCGGAAATTGTTTTATGTAATCATCTATGGTTTCAAACGCAGCCTTTTCTCTTTGCATTTCCTCATCTCTCCTCAGGTTAAATATATTATTACATTTAGCTTATCAACAGCGGAAGCATTTGTCCAGAATATTGCATCACTTTATTCCTGGATATATAATTATATTTAGAATTGAGTTAAGTCACTTAAAGGAGAAAACTGATGATCGAAAAGACAGAGATTGATGTTTTAAAGCGAAGCCTTGACTTCTGGGAACGTCTCACCCCTCTCCAAAGGAAAATCCTGACAGAGGATGCCCGGGCATACAGCTATGAAGCTGGAAATGCACTGCATTTCGGGGAACATGACTGCATAGGAGTGCTGATAGTCATCAGCGGAACCCTGCGCACGTATATGCTTTCAGAGGAAGGCAAAGAAGTTACGCTGTACCGCCTTAATAAAGGGGATGTTTGCGTCCTGTCGGCATCCTGCGTTCTGGATACAATCACATTCGATGTGCACATAGATTCTGAGACAGACTGCAGGATAGTGCAGATCAGCTCGAAGGCCTTCTCCGTCCTGGCCAGCGAGAACATTTATGTGGAGGCATTCACCCACAGGCTTGCAACAGAGCGTTTCTCTGATGTGATGTGGGTCATGCAGCAGATACTGTTCATGAGTTTCGACAAAAGGCTTGCAGCGTTCCTGATTGACGAATCGAGCAAAACAGGATCAAACAGGATTGCAATGACACACGATCAGATAGCCAGACACATGGGCAGCGCAAGGGAGGTTGTCTCCAGAATGCTCAAATATTTCTCGAAGGAGGGCTGGATATCTCTTTCGCGCGGCAATGTAGAGATAATTGGAAAAGAGCAGCTTCGTTCGCTGCTCTCAAAATAATCATCTTCCCGGATCATGCTGCATCCTTCAGCCTGCATATACCCTGAGTCATTGTCCCCATCGGACAGTAGACGCACCAGGAACGCGGCTTGTACATCGCCATCGTGATTAGCCCCAGTGTCGTCGATGTGAGCATGAGGCTGTAGAAACCGAATGCGAACTGTGCTGCCCAGTGTGCTGCCCAGTGTGCTGCAGCCCCTCCGCCGTAGGCCCAGTCCCAGGGCATCCTTATCGCCCACAGAAGAGTCACAACCTCTTTGAGGCTTCCGGCGCCCCGAAAAACCAGGTAAGTCATAAATATCATATTGGCGAACATCGCCATGAAAAATAAAAGGAAACCATAGCGGAACCATTTGCTTCGCAGAAAAGCAGGGATGTCCTTTCTCCTGGAGAGGTTGAATCTGCTGCCCAGCAGGTCAAACAGCTGGCCTCTGCCGCAGTATCTGCTACAGTATGACTTGTTGCCCTTCACTGCAGAAATCAGGACTGGAACAAGGAAACATATGAGTCCGAGCCATGCGGACATGATGTTCACAAACCCTAAAACCATGTATGCAGCTGACAGAATCCACAAATAATCGTACCATTTCTTGTTTTTCGTCATGCAGCTTCACCTCCCCCTTCAAGCGCTCTTGCCTTTATTTCTATGACCGAAGCAGGACAGGCTTTCTGGCACAACCCGCAGCCTACACATGAGGCGCTGTCCACTACAGCACATATCCCCTTTGGGACATCGATTGCTGAACGCGGGCATGATTTTGTGCAGCTGCCACAGCCTACACATTCTTTTTCCATTACTTTTGCTATCTTTTTGCTATTAACTATTGATGCCATACGTACCTCCCGATTGAATTGTATGACACGATTTTACCAGACTGGCGGTGAATTCTCTGTGATTAAGTCACATAGCATAAGGCATCGATAGATATCTTATTATCATCTGTTTTTGTTTTTTGACTTTTTATAATCCCTTGCGTTTTTCACGCCTTCAAAGCTGGAATACATCTCGCTGATTTTTTCTTTTTCTATCTGCCTTGAATTCATTCCTTCATATTTCGCTTCCTTTTTGAGCTTATTGTAGCTCGCCAGGCGTTCTTCTGTTAATACACACTCTTCAACAGCTTTTCTGACTTCGCAGCCGGGTTCGTTTTCGTGCCGGCAATCCCTGTACCTGCAGCCCTCCGCCAGTTCATCTATATCTGCGAATGTTTTTGACAGATTCACATTCTCAAGGCCAAGCTCGCGCATTCCCGGGGTGTCAATAACTGCCCCGCCCGATGGTATGAGCATAAGCTCCCTTCTTGTCGTGGCATGCCTGCCCTTGTCATCCTTCCTTATATCCCTAGTCAAGATGACATCCCCGCCGATCAGCCTGTTTATAAGGGTAGACTTGCCCACTCCGGAGGAACCCATGAATGCAACTGTCTTGCCTGGTTTAATGTATTTTGAAAGCTCCTTCCATCCGTCGCCACTCATGCTTGATGTCACAACAATGTCGACGCCTATAGCACTCTGCTCTATCTCCTTGAGTTTTGAAGGCAGCTCGCTGCACAAATCCGATTTTGTGAGCACTATGACAGGAACAGCACCGCTGTCCCAGGCTATGGACAGGTACCTTTCAAGTCTCCTCAAATTGAAGTCGTTATTCAGGGACATGCAGATAAAGACGCTGTCGATGTTCGCAGCAACCACCTGGACATCATGCGCTTTCCCTGCCGCCTTTCTTATGAAAACACTTTTCCTTTTCAGTATTTTATGGATTATTGCATTTCCAGAAGCGCTGTCTTTCCTGTCGACAAGAACAAAATCCCCTACTGCCGGGAAGTCAGACATCGTACCCGAATCATAACGTAGCCTCCCGGATATCTCTGCGAGAACTTCTGAATACTCCGTTGCGACTTTGTAAAGATCTTTATACTGAGCAACCACCCTTCCAAGATACATTCCCTCATGGCTGGCTGCTTCGCTTATCAATTCCTTTGTAAATCCCAGATCGTAATTTCTGTCACCCAACTTAACCCCTCCTATTACTGTAATCACATTAATAACATTGTAAAGCTACCAGGTGAATTTGTACAATAAAAATGAAGAACACCAGGTTCAAGCCTGGTGTTCAAATATGTGATATAAACAACCTATTTAACTAATATCAGATTCGTATCATTCTCAATTATAACCTTCAAGTTATTGTCTTTTATAATCTTATCAGCATCAGCATTTTTAGGGATTATCAATATTGCTTCATTGTTATCCTTTCTAAATGCTTCAATTCCGCCATCAATGGGCTTCAGGTCTGCATAGAGCTCCGCGGCTAAAAATTGATTTTGATCCCAATGTTCTGCGCCGCCATATGTACCGCATAAAGTATACGCATCCGCGCCTTTATACTCGCTTACATCTCTAAGCCTTTCTATAGCGCTTTGGGTTCCATCAAATTGTGGGGCTTTAACGCTGTTTAAAATTGCATTTTTATTGGAAACAAAGCACATAATCAAACTGATTATTAAAACCGATTGAAGAGCAAAATTCCTTTTGCAGCTTCTCAGTATCTTTTGAGTAAATGCACCGATGCATACGGCCAAGGCAGGATAAACAGGGATGATATACCACGGAAGTTTTGTCTTTGCCACGGAAAAGGATATAAAAGGAACCGCGATCCATAAAAATACGGCTAAAATATAGTTTCTTCTTTCCTTATCAATTTTGCCGCTTGTCAATATAAGGCAGCCAATAAATACACCGAATAGTATGATGAACCAGTAATGGTAATAATTCAATACAGACTCAAAATAGTACCAAGCGTTACCTGTATGTCCTTCTAACGGTGTTGCTGTTCTCGCAAGCAAATCATAATTTATCATGCCCTTGAAAAACTCTATTCCGTCATTGGCATATCTGAATATGCCCCATATGCCAATCGGCGCTACAGCTGCAGCGATAAAAACGGCCCATTGCTTCAGCTTTAATTTGAACATAGTTCCACTAAACAACAGGTATAATCCCCCTGCAGCTACTATGGCTGAGGCATGCCAGCTCTTTGCAAGAAAAGCCATGGAAAAGGAAAATCCAGCCAGATAGAGCCATTTAATATTGTCATCTATCTTAGCCATAGAAATCATTGCGATGGTAAATAATAACACGAATACCGCGTCCGCATCACCGGTTCTGGCACAATGTGTTAATATGTATGTGGCTGTTGTGGTTAAAACTGATGCGGATACAATCGAAGCAATCCTGCCATGCTTTTGTTTCGTAAACACAGCTATAATAATTATCGTGAGCAGTGCCGAAACTGCAGAAGACAGCCTGAGCCCAAGAGGATTAAATCCTGCTAATTTATAACCGGCAATAACAAGCCAATAGCTGAGAGGCGGCTTCATATTGTAATAATCATACTGGTAACCATAGGTATTCACTATAAAATTCTTGCTTTTTAACATTTCATAAGCATTGACTCCATGCCTTGCTTCATCCCAATTCCCTATTGGAACGGAATTCAAGTTAACAAACAATACATAGCTAGCCAAGAGCAAAATGCTTGCTAAAAAAATATAGTAATATTTTTCTACAAAGTCTAAAAAGATTTCTGTTGCAATTCTTTTGTCTTTATTCATAGTAACTCCTAATCCTCAAAATTTATCTTTTCTTTAATGACATACAAAGGCCTGTTCTTGCTTTCATCATATATTCTTGCAATATATTCGCCTATTATACCTAAAGAAAACAGCTGTACGCCGCTGAAGAAAGTTATCGCAACCATCAGGGATGTCCACCCGGGTTCAGTATCAAAACCAGCTAGTTTAACGATTAATGAGTAGATTAGGATTATAAAAGCTAACACTATTGTAACTCCGCCTAAGAGCGTCATAAACCTTAACGGTTTTGACGAAAACGCAATGATCCCATCGGATGCGAATTTAAGCATTTTCTTGAACGGATATTTAGTAACACCTGCAAATCTTTCATCTCTTTCATATTCTATGTAGTCCTGCTCAAAGCCTACCCAGCTTACCATTCCCCTAACGAACCTGTTTCTTTCCGGCATGCTCTTAAATACGTCAACAACGTTTCTGCTCATCAGCCTGAAATCGCCTGTATCGGTTGGTATATCGACATCTGACATATAGGCTAAGAATTTATAGAAGTACTTGGCTGTCACAAGCTTAAACCAGGTTTCGCCCTTTCTCTTTTTCCTTTTGGCATAAACTACATCATATCCTGATTTCCACTTTTCTATCATATCTATTATGAGCTCAGGAGGATCTTGCAGGTCAGCATCAATAATTACCACCGCATCCCCTTTTGATTCAAAAATTCCTGCAGTGACTGCTGTCTGGTGTCCAAAGTTTCTTGCAAAATTTATTATCTTTACAGCCTTATCGACTTCAGCAAATTTCTTCAATATATCAAAGGTTTTATCCTTGCTGCCATCATTAACAAAAATAATCTCATAATTCAGCGCAACGCCGTCCATAACCTTTTTAAGCCTTTTATAGCATTCTTCGGCAACTTCCTCCTCAAAATACATAGGCACAACTATCGAAATCAAGCCTTTATTATCCATCGCAAATTCCCCCTATTTAAATGTCCAAATTTTATTTAACACATAATTTATCCCTAAACCAACTACAGTGGCAGCAATCTGGGAAAGGTATTCATTACCATTCATGAAAGTTACTAACGCAAATAAAATTCCAGTGGTTAAGCATAATACAATCAAATTCACGCAAACGAATTTATAAACAGTACTTTTCCCTGAAGCAGTTTGCGTAAACACCCACCTGCTATTCCAGAAATAGCTGTTCAAAACCCCTATGCTGTATCCGATAATATTTGCAGCTACATAATACACTCCAAAGTATACGAGCAGAGAATACGCCAAAAGGGTCAGAATGGTATTGGAAGCTCCTACTATACTGAATTTTATAAATTGAATAAAGTTCCCCATTATATTACCCCTTTAAGCATCAATATAATCATACATCATTTTAGAAACAACTCAAATATTATATCATATTTTATTATGCTTGATAAGTATTCTTAAATTTCTGATTAAGGAGCTATTTTTGGTAAGAAAGACACGAAAAAGGCCTTTCAGATTACTGAAATGCCTTCAATTTCAGTTGCGACTTGAAGATCTCTGCAGATATATCATCATAATAAAACCTATCAGGCTTGGCAGCCAGAATGAAAGGAATCTGTAACCCAGAGCAGCTACAACGCTTATAGATCCCGGAACACCTAAGTTTATGAAAATAGCCACCATGCCTCCCTCAATTACTCCTGACCCTCCGGGTATAAAGAATATACTCCTGCCGAGCAGGAATGACAGGCAATAGCCAGCAACTAAAACCCCCGGTGTTACTTTATATCCTGAAGCCACAAAGAAAATATATATAGTTATTATATCGAAGCCTACATTGATTAAAGTGCCCACACATATCTTAACCCAGCCTTTGTCCTTCATCAACTTTAAGCTTCTGTAGAAATGGTCCATCCTGTTTTTTATGCGCACCAGGTCTATTTTAATCTTAATGAGTCGGTTTAACATGCCCCCTATTTTTAGAGCAAGATTTTCGACCTTCTGTTTTCGAAAAAGTCCGTACACAATTGCAATGATCCCTGCCAGCAGCACTGATAGGATTAAACCGTAGAAGACAACCTGTGTGGTTGAAAGATTGCGGTTAACCAGCAAATATACCATGCCTATCGTTGAAAAAGATATCAGCGCAACTGAATTATATATTATGGGCATCACTCCGGCCAGCACACCTTCGTCAGACATTTCTTCATCTTTTGCCACCCATAGGTATGTGGCAGCAATGGAACCGGGCATCCCTCCTACAAGACCTACACTCTCGCTGGCGATTGTAATTACAGCCCCACGGATTGTAGATATCTTATGAAGATCATTGTCTACTATAACCTTGACCTGATATCCGCTCCCCAGATAGCTTATGATCTGGGTCAAAGCTGCAATTCCCACCATCCAAATCGGGAGCGCAGCGACAACCTTTGCAGCCTCCTCAATTGTAGCAATCTTGGTCAGGAGAAAAGCTGCTACAATAATGGCTATTATCCATGGCAAAATCAATCTAATATATCTTAATGCCTTGTTCATATTATCACCCTCGTGATTTGCTTTATAAAAACATTATACATAATATTCAGACATTAAACAATCTATCACCAATCAAGTCCAAGGCTTAAAAATGCAGTTTTTTATTATGAATTCTTTTATTCTATTTAAAAAAATATTATAAGATGCTATAATATAATGTAAGAATTTTGTGAAATTATTGGAGATATATTAGTATCTTTTACTTTATAGGGGGGATCCAGAGTGAAGAATATATTCAAAAAATACAGTTTGATAGTCTGCCTGATGTCGTTGTTTTTTTGCGCCAGCAGTAATGTTACCGCAGCAACTGATTATTTCAGTGAATATACGGATAACATAAGGGTAGTGCTGTTGGAAAGCGAGCTTAGCAATATTGCATCAGTTGATTTCACTTTGAAAGGAAATTACATCATCGACGGAACCGATACTGTATTAGCAGATGGTGCATACTCAATCAAACTTGAATCAGGCAGCATGGCAATATATAAGAGCGGCGTTCTGATTAAACAGTTTTCATACGGGGAAAGTGCAAGTTTATACTCCCAGAACTACAGCAGCAATTTGTTAACCCTTTCGAAGACTAGAATGCAGTACATGGGAGACTTTAACTTTGTAAACCAGGGAACTTACATAAGCATAGTTAACAAGCTTGGGATTGACGAGTATCTGTATGGAGTGGTTCCATTTGAAATCTCTGAAAGCTGTGATACCGAAGCCCTGAAGGCACAGGCAGTCGCTGCAAGGACATATGCCTTCAGCAAGATGCTTTCCCCTGCGGGTACATATTTTGATCTCGGCAGCAACACCAATTACCAGATGTACAATGGTTACACTTCAACATCGAAATGCAAGTCAGCGGTAGATTCTACAAAAGGTATCGTCTTGACATATAACGGTCAGCCTATAAGCGCTTACTTCTGCAGTTCGAACGGAGGCTATACGGAAAAGGTTGAAAATGTATGGGGATCTACTCCACTTGCATATTCAGATTCAGTACAGGATACCTATGATCCGAAAGAGACTTGGACAAGGACATATACTACGGCGGAGATCAATTCAAGATTGTCAACCACAACAAAAGCTGCCATCGGTGATTTCACAGGCATAGATCTGAACTCAATAACAAGGTATCCAAGCGGAAGAGTAAGCAATATAACAATCAACGGAACAAAGGGAACGATGTCATTCAGCAAGAATTCCGCAAGATCTTTCCTTGCTTCAGGCAATGTTAACACTGATCTTAAAAGCGCCATGTACTCAGTTACATATGACAGCAATAATGACACGTATATTTTTACAGGAACAGGTTTTGGTCACGGGGTTGGAATGAGCCAGACAGGAGCACAGAACAGAGCCTCGGCAGGACAGAAATACAGCGATATTTTGTCATTCTATTACCCGAACTCAAAACAGGAAAACTTCTTTATAACGCTTCAAGGTATGATCCCTTCAAATCCAGAAGTTACTGTTGGACAAAGTGTCGATTTTATAACAACTGCCTCCGGGGGTAATCAATTGCAGTATCAATATCACATATACAACTACCAATCAAAGGTATGGACCCTAGCCAAGGCTTTCAGCACGGATCAAAACTTCAGCTGGACATTTACCGATGCTGGCAAATACCAGGTTATGTGTTATGTGAAAGATTCAAACTCAAGCAACCAGTATGACGCAGTTGCATACAGCGAAGTAAATGCCAGCATAGCACCAGTAACATTGAACGGGATAAACCCTTCACAGCTTACAACCTACAAGGGCAAACAGGAAACGATAACGGTCAGCGCCAGCGGAGGGACATCACTGCTTTACAGATACCACATTTACAACTACCAGACCAAGACCTGGAGCATGGTTCAGGATTACAGCACAAACGCATCACTCAAGTGGACCTTCAATGAACTAGGTAAATACCAGGTCATGTGCTTCATAAAGGATGTCAACTCAAGCAGCCAGTACGACAAAGCGGCCTACTGCGAAACTACGGTAAACGCCGCCACAGCTGCTGTGACGCCACAGCTGCTGTGACCTTGAACGGGATAACTCCTTCACAGCTGACAACCTACAAGGGCAAAGAGGAAACGATAACGGTAAACGCCAGCGGAGGGACATCGCTGCTTTACAGGTACCACATTTACAACTACCAGACCAAGACCTGGAGCATGGTTCAGGATTACAGCACAAACGCATCACTCAAGTGGACCTTCAATGAACTCGGGAACTTCCAGGTCATG
>JAGFXP010000015.1 GCA_017861315.1 Bacillota bacterium
TCATAAAGGAAGCGTTGGAAGGAAAAGATGCTGCGGATGCAGTGATACACATCAACAGCAGGGATATTTCAAAGCTGTATGCCAACAGAAAAGAGTTCTTCAACGAAATGAAGGAGCAGCTGAACATCAAGAAGTTGAAGGTGGCAGCCTGCGATGAGCTTGTCAGGGGTGAGCTGGTCATCGAGACAGACGGCAGCAAAACAAAGCTGTCACTTAAAGAATACATGTTTAGAAAATATAAATTAATGCATAGCAAGAGGTGAGTTTGAATTATGAGAAATGATAAAAGAAAGAAGATGACAAGATTGGTTGTAGGCTTTGTAGTTTTGACTTTCATAGCAGGTTTGCTTCCTATGCTTTTCAGCTTATAAGGGGTGCTCAAAAATGTTTTTGAAATCTATCGAAATTAAAGGTTTTAAATCCTTTGCAGACAAGACGGAAATCTTGTTCAAAGACGGCATAACTTCGATTGTCGGCCCCAACGGCAGCGGAAAAAGCAACGTGTCCGATGCTGTCCGATGGGTACTGGGAGAACAGAGTGTAAAGACACTCAGGGGCGGAAAAATGGAAGATGTCATATTTGCCGGAACTCAGTACAGGAGGCCCGTGGGCCTGTCGCAGGTTTCGCTCATACTAGACAACGCCGACTCGGTGCTGCCTCTTGATTATTCGGATGTGACGATATCGAGACGCCTTTACAGATCGGGCGAAAGCGACTACTTCATCAACAATACCAGATGCAGGCTCAAGGATGTCCAGGAGCTGTTCATGGACACAGGCATAGGACGCGAGGGTTATTCCATAATCGGGCAGGGAAAAATCGAGGCCATTCTCAGCGGCAAGCAGGATGACAAAAGAGGCCTGCTTGAGGAAGCAGCGGGCATTGTCAAGTTCAGGGCAAGGAAAGAGGAAGCCGAAAAGAAGCTTGCAAACACCAACCAGAACCTGGTAAGGATCGACGACATCCTGGCAACCTATATGGAGAGGCTTGGCCCGCTTGAGGAGGACTCAAAGAAGGCTGAGAGGTTTATTGAGCTTTCAGAAAAGCTGAAGACCAGGGAAGTCGGCGTCCTGGTGACGAGCATGGAACTTAACGACAAGAACATACTTAGCGTCAGCGGAAAGCTCGGTTCTCTGGAAGAGGAGCTTGGAAGCCTCAAGTCTAGCCAGGGCGAAAAATCGGAGAAGAGAAAGCTTCTGGGCTTTGAACTTGAAAAACAGGAAAACAGCCTTGAAGAGAACAATACAAAGATATACGAAGCCAAGGCTGCATGCCAAAAACTTGAATCCGACAACGCTCTTGAAAGCGAGAAGCTGGTCAATCTTGATTCCCAGAGCAGCAAAAACAGCAGGGAGCTTGAAAATATCCGGCTGAAGGCAGAAGCCTCTGTAAAAGACAGGGAAAGTCTCGCCGAAGCTCTCGAGTCGAAACGCAATGAGTGCGCCTCGCTGGGTGAGGATATCGGGAGAATAGAAAGGCAGATCCGCGAGGCCGAGGATGAAATAGAAACCTCCGAACAGGAGCATAGAGCCCTGAGGGACAGGCACATGGACATGCTTCAGAAAATTTCTGACACCAGGAATGAGATTTCACTGGCTGAAAGCGGGATTGTAGGCCAGAAGGCGAAGATCACCAATCTTGAGGCAGCGGTTGAAAGCCTGGAAAGCTCCATTGGAATAAACCTGAAAACCAAATCAGAGCTTGAGTCGGATGAAGCCATGATAAACTCCGGGATAGAAGTGCTGGAGCAGCAGATAGCCTCAAACAAGGTAATCCTGGCTGAAACGTCCGGCATCATTCTGGAAAACGAGAACCAGCTGAAAAAGCTCAACAAGAACCAGAACAGCATGGAGGCCAACAAGTCAATGCTGATAAATCTGGACAAGAAACATGAGGGCTACAACAGAGCCGTCAAAACGCTTTTCCAGGACATCGAGGATGGAAAAACACCCGTAAAGAAAGGGGAGTGTTTCCTCTTAGGCGATGTCATAGACGTTTCCAGGGAACATGAGACAGCCATCGAGATAGCTCTCGGAGGCAGCATTTCCGATGTCATCACAAAGAACGCCGATGTTGCGAAAGCACTGATCGGCTACCTGAAAGCCAAGAGCATGGGGAGAGCCACTTTCCTTCCGCTCAATACCATAAAGCCGAAGACGATCGGCAGCCTCGAGGCTCTTTCGAAAATCAGCGGATACATAGGTGTGGCAAGCAGGCTTATCAAATATGATCCTGCGTTTGAAAATGCAGTAAGCTACCTTCTCGGGAGGACGCTCATATGCACGGACATGGATACCGCGCTGAAGATTGCGGCAGCATCGGGCTACGCATACAGGATAGTGACACTCAGCGGAGACGTGGTTAATCCGAGCGGTTCACTGACAGGCGGAAGCACATACCACAAAAGCACCAATGTCATCGGCAGAAAAAGGGAAATAGAGGAGCTGGGCAGCAGGCTTGCCGAAAACGCAGAAGCGATAAAAGCCATGAACAGCAAACTGGAGGAAAACCGCCGCCGAAGCCTTGAACTGAGCGAAAAAAACAGTCATCTTAAGGAAGATATACATAACAGGAAAATAGAAATAACTAAAATAAAAGGCAAAATCACTGCGCTCACCGATGACGCTGCAAAGCTCAAAAGCAGGCTTGCAGCGTCAAGGTCTGAGATGGAAGCGGTTAATGCAGAAATCCTGGAATGCGAGAAAAGGCTTGAGACCCTTAAAGCGGCATTGGAGGAGAACTCAAGCCGGAAGGATGACGGGAATGCCGATATAATTTCTATCGAAAGCGCAATGAAAATCAAAACAGATTTTATCAAAGCTCAGAAGGAAGCTATGTTCAACCACAAGGTTGGGAAAGCCAAAGCTGACGAGGAGATACGAAGCATAATCGCCAACATGACGAGGCTCCAGGAAGAACTGAGCGGCTTCGAATCGAGGAAAGCAGAAATTCTTGCCGAGAACGAAGCCGCTGCGGCTGCAGCCGAACATTGCAGGAAAAGGATTGAAGGGAACAAAGCGCTTCTTTCAGAGAATCTTGAAGGCATAAATTCCCTGCAGTCACTCATGGGCGAGCTCAATGCCGTCAGGATCAAGCTGAAGCAGGAGATAACAGCGCTTTCGGATGCAACGCAGGATCTCAACGACACGATATCAAAAAAAGAGAATGAGATGCACAGGCTTGAAATCCTCAAAGGGAAGCATGAGACCGAGAAGGAGATGCACCTGGCCAAACTCAACGATGAGCTCGGACTGACATATGCAGAAGCCGTTTCCAGCAGATGCGAAGTTAAGAACATGGGCGAAATCAAGCAGGAGATCAGCAGCCTGAAAAGCGAGATATCCAGGCTCGGTGTCGTAAACCTTGCTGCTATTGAGGAATACAAGGAAATAAAGGAAAAGATATCGTTCCTATCCGCGCAGAGGGATGACCTGAACAGCTCAAAAGAAGAGCTGGTCAGCCTTATCGACGAGATGATCAACAAAATGAGGGCTGTGTTCAGGGAACACTTCATGGTGATAAGGAAGCTGTTCAACGAGACGTTCTGCGAGCTGTTCAAAGGCGGAAGCGCAGACCTTAAAATATCCGACGGGGACGAGCTTACGGGCAATATCGAGATCGAGGTCCAGCCGCCCGGCAAAAAGCTGCAGAACATAAACCTTCTGTCGGGCGGAGAAAAAGGACTGTCAGCCATAGCGCTGCTCTTCGCGATACTCAAGATGAAGCCTACTCCTTTCTGCATACTTGACGAGATTGAAGCGGCGCTGGACGATGCGAATGTCAACAGATATGCAGAATTTCTTAAAAAGTTTTCTAAGAACACGCAGTTCATTGTAATCACGCACAGGAAAGGCACCATGGAAGTCAGCGATGCGCTGTACGGGATAACAATGGAGGAAAAAGGCGTGTCAAAAGTAGTTTCGGTAGACTTCAGCAAACAAACAAGCTAAGGAGAGATGAAGATATGATAGGCAGTTTTTTTGACAAGCTAAAATCAGGACTTACGAAGACAAAGGACAATTTCACTGACAGGATATCGTCAGTCCTTACAGGGGCCCTTTACATCGACGAGGATTTGTATGAAGAAATCGAAGAGATCCTCATAACCGCAGATATTGGAGTTGAAACCTCCCTGGAAATAATAGACAGGCTTAAGGTTAAAGTCAGGGAAGACAGGGTGAAGGATCCTGCTGATCTCAGGCAGTGCCTCAAGGCGGTAATAATGGACATGCTTGGCAGCGAAAAAGGCAGCGTTATACCGGAAAGCATACCTCAGGTCATACTCGTTATAGGGGTTAACGGCGTCGGAAAGACAACCTCAATAGGCAAAATTTCGGCACAGCTCAAGGGAAAAGGCTACAAGGTGCTCCTCGCTGCAGCTGACACATTCAGGGCTGCCGCCATAGACCAGCTGGAAGTCTGGAGCAGCAGGGCGGGAGTTGACCTTGTAAAGCACCAGGAGGGCTCAGACCCTGCCGCTGTGGTGTTCGATTCCATCCAGGCTGCAAAAGCCAGGAAGGCGGATGTGCTCATATGCGACACTGCGGGGAGGCTTCACAACAAGAAGAACCTCATGGATGAACTGGGCAAGATAAACAGGGTCATTGACAGGGAATTCCCTGAGGCTGCAAGAAAAACACTTCTTGTGCTTGATTCCACTACAGGCCAGAATGCTGTTGAACAGGCACGGCAATTCATGGAGGTATGCAGGATAGACGGCATAGTGCTGACAAAGCTGGACGGCACGGCAAAAGGGGGCATTATCATCTCCATAAAGCATCAGCTGGGCATTCCGGTCAACCTCATAGGTGTGGGAGAAGGCATAGACGACCTTCAGGAATTCGATCCTGAGGCATTCACCGAAGCTTTGTTCTAATATTTCAAGCAGTGTTAAGTAAAAATACTTGACACTGCTTGTGTGTTCTGATATTATAAATCATGTTGGATAATCATGTCGCGAATATTTAGGAGTTTACTATGGAAGATAGATTTAAGATGTCCATACTTTTGGATTTGTACGGTACGCTTCTCACAGATAAACAGAGGGATATCCTAAACCTTTACTACAACGATGACCTTTCCCTCGCAGAAATCGCTGAAAACATGGAAACCAGCAGGCAGGCGGTATTCGACATCATAAAAAGATGTCATAAGATACTGCTTGAATACGAGTCCAGGCTCGGCCTCATGCAAAAGGAAATCAGCAGAGAGAATTCAAAAGGTGAACTACTCGGAATGCTGGACGGTTTAGCTGAAGGTTCCCGCTCGGGTGAAATATCAGAAATAAGATCATTTGTCATAGAAAATCTATAGGAGGAGCAAAATGGCTTTTGACAGTTTGGCATCAAAGCTTCAGGAAACCCTTAAGAAGCTTAGGGGCAAGGGCAAGTTAACTGAAACAGATATAAAAGGCGCCATGCGCGAAGTTAAGCTTGCACTTCTTGAAGCGGATGTAAATTATAAGGTAGTAAAAGATTTCGTTAAATCCGTAAGCGAAAAGAGTTCGGGAGCTGAAGTTTTGAACAGCCTTACCCCTGGACAGCAGGTAATTAAAATAGTAAACGATGAACTGACCAGCCTCATGGGCGGCAATGAAAGCACCATCTCCTATTCCTCAAGCGGAATAACCGTTATAATGCTTGTCGGCCTTCAGGGTGCCGGTAAGACAACAATGTGCGGCAAGCTTGCTCTTCAGCTCAGAAAGAAGAACAAGAAGCCTCTGCTTGTAGCCTGCGACATATACAGGCCAGCAGCGATCAAACAGCTCCAGGTGGTAGGAAAGCAGATAGATGTGCCTGTGTTCGAAATGGGCGACAAGGCAAATCCGGTGGACATATCAAAGGGTGCTGTGGAATACGCAAGGAACAACGGCCAGAATGTAGTTATCATAGATACTGCGGGCCGGCTCCATATAGATGAAGAGCTTATGGACGAGCTCAAGAATGTCAAAGAAAGCGTCAGCCCGAGCGAAGTACTGCTTGTAGTTGACTCCATGACGGGACAGGATGCGGTCAATGTTGCAGAAAGCTTCAACAGCCAGCTGGACATAACCGGAGTAATTCTTACGAAGCTCGACGGAGACACAAGAGGCGGAGCGGCATTGTCAATTAAGGCAATAACGGGAAAGCCGATAAAATTTGCCGGCATAGGCGAAAAGATGAGCGACCTCGAGGTCTTCTATCCCGACAGGATGGCATCAAGGATTCTGGGCATGGGAGATGTTCTCTCGCTGATCGAGAAAGCTCAGCAGAACATCGACCAGGAAGAAGCGAAAAAGCTAAGCGACAGGATGATGAGCCAGGAATTCAACTTTGAGGATTTCCTCACATCAATGCAGCAGATGAAGAATCTGGGACCATTGAACAAGATACTGGAGATGATCCCTGGAGCAAACGCCAAGGAACTCAAGAATCTGGACGTGGAACAGAGCGAGAAGGATCTCAAGAGGATTGAGGCGATTATCAGCTCCATGACACTGAAGGAAAGACGCAGCCCTAACCTAATCAGTTCAAACCCTTCAAGGAAGAAGAGGATAGCAGCAGGCTCCGGTACCACTATCCAGGATATAAACAAGCTGCTGAAGGAATTCGAATCCATGAAGAAGATGATGAAGCAGATGAAGGGAATGCAAAAAGGTTATAAAAAAGGTATGTTTGGAAAACTACCATTTTAATAATACAAAATAATTAATTTTTTAGGAGGTAACAACACAATGGCAGTTAAAATCAGATTAAGAAGAATGGGTGCTCATAAAGCTCCTTTTTACAGAGTTATCGTTGCAGATTCAAGAGCTCCAAGAGACGGAAGATTCGTAGAAGAAATAGGTTTCTACAATCCGTTAACAGAACCTGCATTAATCAAAATCGATGAAGAAAAAGCAGCTAAATGGCTTAAAAACGGTGCTCAGCCTACTGACATAGTTAAGAGATTATTTGTTAAAGCTGGAATAAAATAATATCTTACAAAATAAGAGACTAGGGGTGTATTAAGTGAAAGAATTAGTTGAAACAATCGCTAAATCATTAGTTGATAACCCGGATAAGGTTCAAGTTAATGAAGTTAATGGAGAACAATCCATAATAGTTGAACTTAGAGTTGCACCAGAAGACATGGGAAAAGTAATAGGAAAACAGGGCAGGATAGCTAAAGCCATCCGTACCGTTGTTAAAGCAGCAGCTGTTAAGGAAAACAAGAGAGTTGTTGTAGAGATCATCTAAGAGTCAGGTGCTTCCTGGCTCTTTTTTTTAGAGCGCCACAGAATATATATGAAGGAAGGAAGAGTTGAAGTATGAAAGAATTTCTTACCATCGGCCAGATAATAAATACCCACGGATTGCACGGCGAGCTGAAGGTTTACCCGTTGACTGACGACATAAGGCGATTCAGGAAGCTTGAAACAGTGTTGGTTGACGGCGCTGAAATGAAGGTAGTCTGGTGCAAACTTCAGAATGATAAGGTCATACTTAAGCTTGAAGGCATCGACAGCATCGAGCAGGCCCAGAAATATTTCAAAAAATATCTTGAAGTCAGGAGAGAGGATGCAGTCGAACTGCCAGAAGGCAGCTACTACATTGCAGACCTCATTGGCTGCACGGTATACGACACAGAAGGCAACAACCTTGGTGTCATCTACGACGTTTTAAAAACAGGCAGCAATGATGTTTACTGGATAAAAGAAGGCAAAGAGCTGCTTATTCCTGTGCTTAAGGAGATAGTGCTTGAAGTTGACGTGGTGAACCAGAAGATCGTTATAAAGCCGGTGGACACATGGATGTAAGGATTGACATACTCACTCTTTTTCCCGAAATGTTCGATGTATTCAACCACAGCATCATAGGGAAGGCCAGGGAGAAGGGGATCGTATCGATAAACACCTGGGACATCAGGGAATACACTAAGGACAAGCACAGGAAAGTTGACGATTATCCCTACGGCGGAGGTGCTGGCATGGTTATGGCAGCGCAGCCGGTTGTGGACAGCATCCGCAAGGTCAGGGAGCACAACAGCGGAAAGGTGATCTTCCTCGGACCAAGGGGAAGGACTTTCAACCAGGAGATGGCCAAGGAGCTGTCCGCGGAGAAGGAGCTTGTGTTCCTCTGTGGCCATTATGAGGGCATCGACGAGAGGATATACAAGCACATCGACATGGAGATATCCCTCGGCGACTTCGTCCTTACTGGCGGCGAGATGGCCTGCATTCCGGTCGTCGACAGCATACTGAGGCTTGTTCCCGGCGTGCTTTCCAGCTCCGAAAGCTTCACGGATGAGTCCTTCTACAGTGGAGCGCTGGAATATCCCCACTATACAAGGCCTGCAGTTTTCGAAGGGGAAGAGGTTCCCGCAGTGCTCATGTCAGGGCATCACGAAAATGTGCGGAAATGGCGCAGGGCCATGTCGCTGGCCATAACAAGGAAGCGCAGGCCGGATCTGTTCGAGAAGCTTGAGCTGACAAAGGAAGACATCAAAATCCTGAGCAATTTTGAAATTTAACCCGTATTTTAGTTGAAAATGCACGATATCTGTGCTACAATGTATTTTGTGCTAGTACGAACGTTCCTCTGTCGGAATCTACCGGGCAAGAACGTTAATATAAACAAGAGGAGGAATGCACAATGTTAGATGTTATAAGAGCTATAGAAGCAGAACAGATTAGAGCTGATCTTGCACCATTCAATGTAGGTGACACTGTAAAGGTTCACGTAAAGATCAAAGAAGGAACAAGAGAAAGAGTTCAGGTTTTCGAGGGCATAGTTTTGAAGAGACAGAACGGCGGCCTTAGAGAAACTTTCACAGTAAGAAGAGTTGCATACAACGTAGGAGTAGAAAGAACTTTCCCTGTTAACTCGCCATCAATCGAGAAGATCGAGGTAGTTAGAAGAGGTAAGGTAAGAAGAGCTAAGTTGTTCTACTTGAGAGATAGAGTTGGTAAAGCAGCAAAGGTAAAAGAAATACTGAGATAAAAAAACGGGGCTTTTATAGTCCCTTTTTTTATATAAAAAGGAGCAATCTGTATGATTAAGCAATTGGTGGAATTGTTGAAATCCATAATCATCGCCATAATCGCAGCATTTCTGATAATAACTTTTGTTTTCGAGACCGTAAGGGTGGACGGCTACTCTATGAATCCGACACTTAACGACAATGACAGGCTGATAGTTGAAAAAGTTACCTTCTATTTCAGACAGCCTGAGCCGGGAGATATCGTAGTTATCAAATACCCTGCAAACGTTGAAGAGAAATTCATAAAAAGGGTAGTTGCGGTAGCGGGTGATAAAGTGAAAATAGAAAAAAATACACTGTATATAAACAATGTGGCGCAGAACGAGGATTATATCCTTGAGGACACGATGTTCGACTTCGGCGAAGTGACCGTTCCGAAAGGCACCATTTTCGTAATGGGTGACAACAGAAACAACAGCAGGGACAGCAGGTACCCTGATGTAGGCTTTGTCAACACCTCGCTGGTGGTTGGCAGGGCAGTGCTTCGGATATATCCTTTCAGCGATATCGGACTTCTGACTGCCGCTCCAAATAATTGATTTGAAAGGAGTTTTATACTCATGGCTATAAATTGGTTCCCGGGACACATGGCGAAAACCAGGAGGGAGATAAAAGAAAACCTCAAGATGGTCGACGCCGTGATAGAGATAAGAGATGCCAGAATACCAAGATCCAGTGCCAATCCGGAGGTGGATGAACTCTGCGGTACAAAGCCGAGGATTATCCTGCTTAACAAAGCGGATCTCGCGGAGAACAAGGTAACGGAAATGTGGATTAAACACCTGACGGCATCAAATGTAAAAGCAATCCCCTGCAACAGCATAACAGGAGCTGGGTTGAAGAATATTAGGCCTGCCCTAAACGAGCTTTTGGCTGAAAAGCACGAAAGAAAGAGTGCGAAGGGCATAGTGAATATTGTGGACAGGGTCATGGTCATAGGAATACCGAATGTAGGAAAATCTTCGTTCATAAACAAGATGGCAAAAAGCACAATAGCAAAGACCGGAGACAAACCGGGTGTTACAAGGAGCAGGCAGTGGATCAAAACAAAGCTCGGGATAGAACTCATGGATACTCCGGGCATTCTCTGGCCCAAGCTGGAGAGCGATGAAACCCAGTTCAACCTTGCATTCACGGGTGCGATTAAGGACGAGATAATGGACATAGAGGAACTTTCGGTGAAGCTCCTTGAAGTCCTGGCAAAAAACTACCCTGACAGGCTTATGGAGAGATATAAGCTCACAGGCCTCAGCGAAGATCCGGCTGAAAATCTCGAGATGATTGGAAGAAAAAGAGGAGCGGTGATGTCCGGCGGACGAATAGACTACAACAGGATTGCCGTTCTCCTGCTGGATGAGCTCAGAGGCGGAAAGCTTGGGCCTTTATCGCTTGAAAGGCCGGAAGAGAGGCCTGAAAGAGATGCATAAAGTTCAATCGGCCATTGAAAGCGTGAAGTGCTCTGAAAAGCTGAAAGTCAAAGAGATAAAGGGCTTCCTCGATATAATAAAGTCAGGTTACTGCGGAGAATTCAAATCAGAACTTGAAGAGCTTGTGAGGCACATGGAATGTGACGGAAGAAGCGCAGTAGCCTCGGCTGCAGGCGTGCTGTCAAGGCACCTGTGCGCATATGACGACGAGGTTTCCAGGGTGGTGAAACTGTATGAATTCGACGGCTCCTATGGGGACTATCCCTGCATAGCAGGCGTTGACGAGGTTGGGAGAGGTCCCCTCGCCGGGCCGATCGTTGCAGCCTCCGTCATTCTGGACAGGTCTTCCCTTCAGAGCAGGGATATAATCCTTGGCATAAATGATTCGAAAAAGCTGTCTCCTCATTTGAGGGAAGAGCTTGCGGAGATAATCAGGAGCAAGGCATTGTGCTTCAATATCCACCAGTATTCCAGCATGGTCATTGACGAAAAAGGCATCTCATGGTGCAACAACGAGGCCCTGAGAAATGCGGCAGAGAACCTTTCGATGGAGCCGCAGCTTGTGATATCTGACGGTTATCCCGTCAAGGGGATCAGGATCCGCAATGAGTTTGCCGTGAAAGGCGATTCCAAAAGCGCAAGCATAGCGTGCGCGTCTATCCTGGCAAAAGTCTACAGGGACGGATTGATGAAAGAATATGACACCCTCTATCCGGAATACGGCTTTGCGTCAAATTCAGGCTACGGCTCCAGGGAGCATATTGAAGCCATAAAAAGGTTCGGAGCCACAGAAATACATAGGAAGAGTTTCCTTACAAATATAATAGGCTGAAATGAATTAAAACGGCAGTTCGACTGCCGTTTTTTTATGCTTCAAATGCGTTCTTTATTAATTTTATTGAGCTGCTGCAGTTTTCCTTGTTCAATATCACTTCGATCACGTCAAATCTGAAGCAAAATTTGTACAGTTTTTTCTTAAGGATGTACATCTGGGCTGTCCTGCTGATCTTCTGCTGCTTGGAATAATTAACAGCTTCGCAGGGGCTTCCGAAAAGGTCGCCGCACCTTGTCTTGACTTCTATGAAACAGATGTAATCACCGTCCCTGGCAATCAGATCGATTTCTCCCGTCTTACATCGAAAATTCCTTTCCAGAATTGTGTAACCTGATTCGATTAAAAAGTTCTCTGAAATTTCTTCACCCAGGCTTCCGATGTCTTTGTTGTAGGAACCCATATAATTTCCCCTTTCAAATAAAATAGACAGAATTTTTGATGTTCTTATATTTTAGCAGTAATAAATTCTTTTGTAAATGAATAATAACCAAAAAACTGTCAATTATTTCAATGAGGTGATCATATGGCTGTAAAGATAATTTCGGCAGTGATAAAAGGGATTGAAGCGCGTCTTATAGATGTGGAGGTTGATACTGGAAGGGGGCTGCCCTGCTTCAACATGGTAGGGCTTGCAGACACTTCGGTGAAGGAGGCGAAGGAACGGGTGAGGTCGGCCATAGTCAATTCAGGATATGATTTCCCTGTCTGCAGAATAGTGGTGAATCTGGCGCCTGCAGACCTGAAAAAAGCAGGGACTCATTTCGACCTCCCCATTGCCATAGGCATCCTTGCGGCATCAGGACAGCTGATGCTGAAGGACTGCAGCGGATACCTGTTCGTCGGCGAACTTTCGCTTTCGGGTGAGCTGAACAGGATAACAGGAGGGCTTCCCATTGTAATGGCAGGCATGGAAAGAAACATAGAAAACTTCATAGTGCCGGCCGAAAATGCAGTTGAATGCTCCTATGTAAAAGGAAGCAGAGTGTTTTCATTCTGCAGTCTGAGCCAGGTGCTCCGCTTCATTAAACACAGGGATTGCGTTCCCTGTGAAAACAGAATTCCGGCGGTGCCGCCTTCTGCTGGCAGACCGGTTTCAAACTTCAAAGACGTGATAGGTCATGACAGTGCCAAACGCGCAATAGAGGTTGCCGCCGCCGGAGGACACAATATCATCCTTTCGGGCCCTTCGGGATCCGGCAAGACAATGCTCGCCGAACGGCTCCCGACAATCCTTCCGGTTCTGACATACGAGGAGTCTCTTGACGTGACCAGGATATACAGCGTTTCAGGGAAAACTGACTGTTCAGGCCTCATTACGGTCAGGCCTTTCAGGTCCCCGCACCACACGTCCTCAGCTGTCGCGCTCATCGGAGGAGGGAACAGCCTGATGCCCGGAGAGGTATCCCTGGCTCATCACGGGGTGCTGTTCCTGGACGAGATACTGGAGTTCAAAAAAAGGGTTCTGGATATACTGAGGCAGCCGCTTGAAGACAGGAGGATATCGGTTTCAAGGGCGGCAGGCACGGTTGTTTACCCTGCAAACATGATGCTGGTTGGCGCAATGAATCCTTGTCCCTGCGGATATTTCGGAAGCAGCAGGGAGTGCACCTGCACAGAATATGAGCGCAGGCAGTACCTTTCCAGGTTGTCCAGCCCTTTGATCGACAGGATAGACATGTTTACATACGTGAACTCGGTGCCTTATAATGAAATAAGGCGGAGCGGAAAAGCCGAAGGATCGGAGGCCATCAAGGAAAGGGTGATATTGGCCAGAGGGATACAGAAAAAACGTTTCGACGGAAGCGGTATATTCCTGAATTCGCAGATGAACCCGAAGATGATAAGGGAAAATTGCGGACTGAATCCCGCCGCGGTAAAAATGCTTGAGGGAATCTACGACCGATATCATCTGAGCACCAGGTCCTATTCAAGGATTTTGAAGGTCGCGAGAACGATAGCCGACCTGGAGTGCAGGGAAGAGATAGGACTTGCGGATGTAATCGAAGCCCTGCAATACAAGAAATATATATATGAAGAGATTTAATATTGCAACTACAGGGAGATGGGGATTTTGGAAAAAAGATTGTATTACGAAGACCAGTACAAAAGGGAATGCAGGAGCAGGGTGCAGGAGATAATTGAAAGAGACGGCAAGGTGCTTGTTGTTCTGGACAATTCGCCTTTCTATCCCGCCGGCGGCGGACAACCCTGCGATTCAGGCTGGATAGGGGATGAGCGGGTAATAGATGTATTTGAGATGGACGGAACAGTCTATAACCAGGTATCAGCTGCACCGTCCGGTGAAGAGGTTGAATGCAGCATAGACTTTTCAAGGAGGTTCGACCTGATGCAGCAGCACACGGGGGAACATCTCCTTTCAGCAGCGTTCCTTAAAAAATACGGCGGGATTAACAAAGGATTCCATATCGGAGACGAGCACTGCACTATCGACATAGACCTGCCCGAGGTAACCGAGGAGATGGCGCGCAGTGTGGAGCTTGAAGCAAACGGCTATGTCTTCAAAAATATAACAATAAATTCATATTTGACTGACAGGGAGACGGCAGAGTCACTGCCTCTCAGAACAAAAATCAAGGTTAAGGATGACAGCATAAGAATAGTAGAAATCGGGAACACGGACATGTGCGCCTGCTGCGGATTGCACCTGAAAACCACCGGGGAGACCGGAATCATAAAGATAAACAAGCTGGAAAAATACAAAGGCATGACAAGGGTCTACTTCAGATGCGGCTTCAGGGCGCTTTCAGATTACGACAGCAAGCAGAAAATCATAGGGTCGCTTGTCAGGATCACTGCTTCAGAAGAAACCAGCCTTCCTGAAAGATACCTTTCGCAGAACGAAAAGATAGCCGAGCTAGGCAAAAAACTGAGCTCATACAGGAAGAGGGCTGCGGCTGAAGCGGCATGCGGCCTTCTCGATTCCTCTGGCTCGGAGCTCATATATGTTGAATATGAGGACAGGGATTTCGAGGAGATGCTTATGATTGCCGATGAGGTATCCAGAGAAAAAAGGATATTTCTCGGATTGTCCCTGCTGGACAGGAAGATACTGCTATCCCACAACGGATACTCTGATATAGCCTGCGGCAAGCTCTTCAAGGACAATATAAAGGATTTTTCAGGCAGAGGGGGCGGAGATTCTAAGCGGGCGCAGGGGACATTCAGCTCGGAAGATGACATGATGAATTTTGCGGAATTATTAAAAACGAGGATGGGTTTTAATGATCGAACATGATTTGTGGTTCAGTCTGCTTAGGATATCTGAAAGCACTAAACTGGCGCTTCTCAAAAAGCTGAACAGCGCCGAGGCGGTATGGAATTACTCCAGAGACAACGGCTGGCTGCTTTCGGGTGACAAAAACGAGGTTAAGATAAAATCCAAGATAAGCGGAGCGTCAAACGAAAAAGAAATCGAGTCAGTCAAAAAAATAGTATTCAACAATGAGATAAAGTTGGTCAGCTACAATGATCCATCGTTCCCGGAAAGGCTGAAACTTTACGCGGACTGCCCCGGGATTCTTTTCTACAAGGGAGACCCGGAAAAGCTGAACAAAAGGAAAAATGCGGCAGTCGTTGGTTCGCGAAGCTGCACGGCTTACGGAAGAAGCGCTGCGGCCGCAATATCACGCGACCTCTGCAGGTGCGGCATTAACGTTGTAAGCGGGCTTGCAAAGGGCATAGACGGCGCAGCGCACAAATCTGCGCTGGCCAACGGCGGTTACACTTGCGGAGTTCTGGGCTGCGGCCTGGATGTGGTCTACCCAAGGGAAAATATACATCTCTATAATGAAATGTTCAGGAACGGCTGCGTAATATCCGAGTTCATACCGGGTACACGGCCTGCGGCATTCAATTTCCCCAAAAGGAACAGAATAATCAGTGGACTGTCGGATGTGGTTATAGTCGTGGAGGCAGGAGAGAAAAGCGGTTCGCTGATAACTGCCCGAATGGCCCTGGACCAGAACAAATCAGTATTCGCGGTGCCGGGGTCCATATTCTCCGACAGGAGCAGCGGGGCGAACAAGCTCGTCAGGGACGGTGCGAATATCTACACTGACTTGTCTGACCTGAGCGCCTGCCTTAGCCTCAATTTTAACATAATCAACGGAGGCGGAAGCACGTTTTCCGGCGAACTGCAGAGCCTTATTTTTGATCATTTGTCGGAAAAACCCATGCATATTGACGAAATAATAAATATAACACATATTGACATTAAACAATTATATGAGTTATTATTTGAATTGCAGCTTGACAACAGGATATTATGCCTTCCAGGCAATCACTACATAAGGGCTGCAAACGAATAAAATCTGATAAGTTATATTTAATAACATACATTGCGTCAGTAAAAATGGAGGGAAATGATTCATGGGACAAAAATTGGTTATCGTTGAATCACCGGCAAAAGCAAAAACAATTGCTAAATATCTAGGGAAGAATTATGTTGTTGAAGCATCCATGGGGCATGTCAGGGATCTGCCTAAGAGCCAGCTGGGAGTGGATACTGAAAATAATTACGAACCAAAATATATCACTATAAGGGGAAAGGGCGATCTGCTCGACAAGCTGAGAAAAGAAGCTAAAAAAAGCGACCAGGTATTCCTTGCGACAGACCCTGACCGTGAAGGGGAGGCCATATCCTGGCATCTCGCACACGTGCTCAAGCTTGATTGTTCTGAAAAATGCAGAATTGAATTCAACGAAGTCACTAAGACTGCAGTGAAAAATGCAATTAAGTCTCCTCGTGCAATAAATGCAAACCTGGTGGATGCCCAGCAGGCCAGGAGGGTTCTGGACAGGCTTGTGGGATACAAGATAAGCCCTATACTCTGGAGCAAAGTCAAATGGGGCTTGAGTGCAGGAAGAGTTCAATCGGTTGCTCTAAGGATGATCTGCGACAGGGAGAATGAGATCCTTAATTTCCAGGAGAAGGAATACTGGACAATCATGTGTTCGCTTATGAAAGCAGGGCAGAACAAAGCTTTCCCTGTAAAGCTCAATACACTGAAGGGCAAGAAGCTGGAGATCTCCGCAAAAGAGGAGTGCGACAAAATAATCGACACACTGAAAAAGGGAGAGTTCTCCGTAAGCAAGATTAAAAAATCATCCAAGACAAGGAATCCGCTGCCGCCGTTCACAACAAGCACACTGCAGCAGGATGCATATAAAAAGATGAATTTCTCCACCAAGAGGACCATGTCCATAGCGCAGCATCTGTATGAGGGTGTTGATGTCAAGGGGCATGGAACCCTTGGTCTGATAACTTACATGAGGACCGACTCGGTAAGAATATCAGAGGATGCCCAGAAAGCAGCTCTTGATTATATAAAAGGAAGCTACGGGGAGGAATACGCACCTAAAGCGCCTAGGGTATACAAGGGCAAGAAGAGTTCCCAGGATGCCCACGAAGCCATTAGGCCGACAAACGTCGAGATAACACCGGATATTGTCAGAGGAACCCTTAAGGAGGAGCAGTACAAGCTGTACTCGCTCATTTGGAAGAGATTCGTTGCAAGCCAGATGGCTTCCTGCATAATGGATGTTACTTCGATTGACATAGTGAATCAGGATTACGGACTGAAGGCAAGCGGTTCAATCACAAAATTTGACGGTTTCATGAAGGTTTACGAATACCTGACTGAGGAAGACAGCGAGAACACGAATATACCGGCGCTCGAAGAAGGAGAAATGCTCAAAGAAAAGTCGGTTGACGGGAAGCAGCATTTCACACAGCCTCCTGCAAGGTACTCCGAAGCTTCGCTTGTCAAAACACTTGAGGAAAACGGAATCGGAAGACCAAGCACCTACGCCCCGATCATATCTGTCCTGCTTGACAGGAAGTATACGGAGCGCGAAAAGAAAACCCTCAAGCCAACGGAGCTGGGTATAATAGTAAACAACATACTGAGCGAATACTTCAAGCAGATTGTGGACCTTGAGTTCACTGCAGATATGGAATCGAAGCTGGACAGCGTAGAGGAAGGTAAAGTTGAATGGAAAAGCGTGGTCGGTGAGTTTTTCACCCCTCTGAAGGAGGCCATAGCAACTGCGGAAACCGAGATAGCAAAGATTACCATAGAGGATAAGGTCACCGATGTCATCTGCGAGGTATGCGGCAGAAACATGGTCATAAAGCAGGGCAGGTTCGGCGAATTTCTGGCTTGCCCAGGCTATCCTGACTGCAAGAACACGAAGCCGATCGTTGTAGAACTGGATGTACCGTGCCCGGACTGCGGCGGCAAGGTACTGGAAAAAAAGAGCAGGAAGGGAAGGAAGTTTTTCGGGTGCAGCAATTATCCGGAATGCAAGTTCGTCAGCTGGTTTGAGCCTGTGAACGAGAAGTGTCCTAAATGCGGGAGCTTCATGATGAAAAAATACAACAAATCAAAAGGCGAGTTCCTGGAATGCTCCAATGCGGAGTGCAAACATAAAGAATATAAAGAAAGTGCTGAAAAATAATTAATATAATGCACATTTAACAAAATTGAATTAAATAGTTGCAAGAGATTCAATTGTATGATATTATTATTTAGGAGAGTGGATAATTCTTAATATTTGAAATAATCTAAATTGTCTAAATATGAGATGAGACGTAATAATAAACATCCTAATAATAATAGTTGGAGGTAAGAGTTAAATGTCAACACTTTTGAACAAAACAAGAATGTTCAACAAAATTCTTCAGAAATCAGGAACGGAACCGGTGGATTTCGATGACATCTGCACGCTAATGAGCGGAATACTGACATCAAATGTATACATTGTAAGCAGAAAGGGCAAAGTCCTTGGAAGCAGTGTATCAACTGGATATGAATGCGATATAATGAATCAGAGAGTATTCAAGGACATGAGATTCCCGGAAAGCTACAATGCAAAGCTGCTTAACATCACCGAGGCTGTGGCTAACCTTTCAAACAAAAACATCTGCGTTATAGATGAAGTTTCAGAATGTCCGGTAAAAGACATGATGACCACAATAGTTCCTATCGTAGGCAACCGCGAAAGGCTTGGCACACTGATAATCGCGAAATTGCACGATGATTTCACTGATGACGATCTTGTTCTCAGCGAGTACGGCTCAACTATAATCGGCCTTGAAATCCTGAGATCAAAACATGATGAAATTGAAGATGAAGCCAGAAAGAAAGCTGTTGTGCAACTGGCTATCGGTACACTTTCATATTCAGAGCTTGAAGCTGTAGAGCATATATTCAACGAGCTTGACGGATCAGAAGGACTTCTGGTTGCATCAAAGATCGCTGACAAGGTAGGCATAACCAGATCGGTTATCGTCAACGCTTTGAGAAAGTTCGAAAGCGCAGGAGTTATCGAATCAAGATCCCTTGGAATGAAGGGAACGCATATAAAAATACTGAACGACAAACTTCTTGACGAATTAAAAAAGATCAAATAGCAAAAGGTGCATCAGCACCTTTTTTTATATGCCGATATTTTTGCATATAGCTCAAATATGTATTGAACACAGCCCGTTACTGTGATATACTATCAAAGGTAGAAAATACACACATCGAAAATGTTTGCAGACAGGTGCCTTTCAAAAAGGTTGGCTGTGATTAAAATCGGTGGAGGAAAAAACCAAGGAGGTAATATTAATGGCAGTTATATCAATGAAACAATTACTTGAAGCAGGTGTACACTTTGGACATCAGACAAGAAGGTGGAACCCTAAGATGGCTCCATACATCTTTACTGAAAGAAACGGTATCTACATCATCGACTTGCAGAAGACAGTAAAGAAGGCTGACGAAGCTTACAACTTCATCAAATCAGTTTCAGAAGAAGGCAAGGATGTATTGTTCGTAGGAACTAAGAAGCAGGCTCAGGAAGCTATCGGTGAAGAAGCGGTAAGATGCGGAATGCACTTCGTTAACAACAGATGGTTGGGCGGAATGATGACTAACTTCAAAACTATCAAGACTAGAATCAACAGACTAGAAGAATTAGACAAGATGGAAGAGGACGGAACATTTGATGTCCTTCCAAAGAAAGAAGTTATCAAACTTAAGAACGAAAGAGAAAAGCTTGAAAACAACCTCGGCGGAATCAGAAGCATGAACGCTGACAATATAGGAGCATTATTCGTAGTAGATCCTAGAAAAGAAAAGAACGCTATTTCAGAAGCTAAGATTCTTGGAATACCAGTTGTGGCAATAGTTGATACAAACTGTGATCCGGATGAAGTTGACTATGTAATTCCTGGTAATGACGATGCTATAAGAGCCGTAAAACTTATCACTGGCAAGATGGCTGATGCTATAATCGAAGGAAGACAGGGCGAACAGTTAGCTGAATAATAGTTAGTAAATTGATAATATACGAATAATGGAGGAATTAATTATGATAACTGCACAAATGGTTAAAGAACTTAGAGAAAGAACCGGAGCAGGCATGATGGATTGCAAGAAAGCTTTGAATGAAACCCAGGGTGACATGGAAAAAGCTATCGAATATTTGAGAGAAAAGGGTCTTGCAGCTGCTGCTAAAAAAGCAGGCAGAGTTGCTTCTGAAGGATTGGTTAAAACTTACGTTTCAGAAGACAAGAAGGAAGCTGCAATAATCGAAGTAAACTGCGAGACAGACTTCGTTGCTGTAAATGAAACTTTCATTGAATTCGCAGAGAATGTTGCTAAACAGGCTGCATCTTCAACAGCTGCCGATATCGATGCTTTCGTAGAGGAAGTATATGTAGCGGATCCTTCTGTTACAGTTAAGGAAGCTCTTACAAACATGATCGCAAAGCTTGGCGAAAACATGAATGTTAGAAGATTCAAGAGACTTACAGTTGAAAACGGAGTAATCGAAAGCTACGTCCACGGCGGCGGAAGAATCGGTGTTCTCGTTAAAGTTGAATGCGGCAAAGAAGACGAAGTACTCGCTGTTATCGCAAAGGATGTTGCTATGCAGGTTGCTGCAACAAATCCGTTATTCTTGAACAGAGATGCTGTAGACAACGATACTTTGGAAAAAGAAAAAGAAATCTACAGAGTACAGGCTTTGAATGAAGGCAAGCCGGAAGCCATAGTTGAAAAGATGACTATGGGCAGAATCCAGAAGTACTACAAGGAAAACTGCCTTGTAGAACAGGTTTGGGTTAAGGATGCCGATTACACTATAACAAAATATCTTCAGGAAAAATCAAAAGCAATCGGTTCTGAGATCGCAGTGACTGAATTCGTCAGATTCGAAAGAGGCGAAGGCATTGAGAAAAAGGAAGAGAATTTTGCTGAAGAAGTTCAGAAGCAAGCTCAGGCGCAGATGAAGAAATAATTAAAAAGGGAACACTTCGTGTTCCTTTTTTTTAGAGCAACAAATAAATTATTTTATGCATTTTATGCAAATGGAGGTATAATGTATGTATGATGCTAAATACAAGAGAATAATGCTGAAATTATCAGGTGAAGCGTTAGCCGGAGAGAAAGGTTATGGAATTGATTTCGAAGTCACTACAAGAATAGCGCTTGAGATCAAGGAATTAATCGAGATGGGAATCCAGGTTGGAGCTGTTGTAGGCGGCGGAAACATATGGAGAGGACGCAGCGGCGAAGGCATGGACAGGACAACAGCTGACTACATGGGAATGATGGCGACGTGCATAAACGCTCTTGCGCTCCAGGACTCCCTGGAGAATGTTGGGGTCATGACAAGGGTTCAGACTGCCATCGAGATGAAGGAGATTGCAGAACCTTTCATAAGAAGAAGAGCGATGAGACATCTGGAAAAGAACAGGGTTGTCATATTCGCTGCAGGCACGGGCAACCCGTACTTCTCAACTGACACAACAGCTGCGCTCAGAGCTGCTGAAATCGAGGCGGACGTGATACTGCTCGCAAAGAAGGTGGACGGCGTTTACGACAAGGATCCTCACAAGTATAACGATGCAGTAAGGTTCGATACCCTGAACTACATAGAAGTATTAGAAAAAGGACTTCAGGTTATGGATTCAACTGCAACATCACTTTGCATGGACAACAATATTCCAATTATTGTTTTTGGTCTTGATGCCCCAGGCAATATAAAAAGGGCCGTTATGGGCGATAAAATAGGCACATTGGTTACAAACAACAACCACAACAAATAGTAACGGAGGTATTTGAATATGATTAAAGACATTATTTCAACAGCAGATGAAAAGATGAATAAGACTATTGCTGTTCTAAAAAAAGAACTTTCTTCCATGAAAGCCGGTAGGGCTAACCCTACAATGCTTGATCGTATTGAAGCAGAATATTATGGAACAATGACTCCGCTAAACCAGCTGGCAAACGTATCCGCACCAGAGCCAAGGGTGCTCATGATACAGCCGTATGACAAGACTTCAATAAAGGCCATCGAGAAGGCTATCCAGATGTCAGATCTGGGAATAAACCCTTCAAACGACGGAATTGCAATAAGGCTTATCGTCCCTGAACTTACCGAAGAGACAAGAAGAAACCTTGTCAAGAATGTAAAAAAAGAAGGCGAGGAAGCAAAGATTGCAGTGCGTTCTATAAGAAGAGACTGCAACGACAAGATTAAGAACATGAAAAAAGAGCATGAGCTCCCTGAAGATGAAATCAAGAGAGCTGAAGAAGATATTCAGAAGAAAACGGACGCGCATATAAAGGAAATCGACAAAATAGTTGAAGCCAAAGAAAAGGAAGTAATGTCCGTTTAGCAACGACAAACCTGCGATTTCGCAGGTTTTGTTGCTAGATAAAGATTAATTTGAAAGGTCGGGTGCCTTAAATTGTTTAAGATTTTTCAAAGCAAGAATAAACCAGGTGTTATTCCTGAAGAGATTAAACTGGATTACCAGAGGATACCTAAGCATATAGCAATCATAATGGACGGGAACGGAAGATGGGCTAAGGAAAGAAACCTGCCTAGGACAATGGGCCACAAGGCTGGCGTTGAAACAATCAGGCCGATTGTCAAGGAATGCAGCAGGCTCGGTGTAAAATGCCTTACACTATACGCGTTCTCCACAGAGAACTGGAAGAGGCCTCAGGATGAAGTCGAAGCGATTATGAACCTGCTTGTTCAATACCTTGCTAAGGAGTTCGATGAGCTGAACAAAAACAACGTTGTCATCAATTCCATAGGCGACATAGGAAAACTTCCTGAACAGTGCCGGATCGAGCTCGGCAAGGCCTATGAGAAAACAAAAAATAACACAGGGCTTACGCTTAACCTGGCGCTCAATTATGGCGGAAGGGATGAGCTTCTGCATGCATTCAAGGGAATAATCAAGGACATAAACGAAGGGAAAATAAGCGAATCCGAAGTGGATGAGCAGACGATCGCCGATCATCTGTTCACTGCGGGCATGCCTGACCCGGATATAATAATAAGGCCAAGCGGAGAGCTCAGGCTGAGCAATTTCCTCCTTTGGCAGTGCGCTTACTCAGAGTTCTGGTTTTCCGATATTAAATGGCCGGACTTCAAAACGGATGACCTTCATAGGGCAATATACGACTATCAGATGCGCGACAGAAGATTCGGCAAAGTAAAATAGGCCGAAGATGGAGGTGAATTAATGGACAAAAGATATTTAGGTGCTATAATCATATCACCTATAATCATATTCCTTTTTCTAGGCGGAATTTATCTGAAATTGTTTGTTCTGGCAGTATCGCTAATAGGTATGTACGAATTCTACAAGATCATGAAGGTGAAAGCCATAAACCCGATAAGCTACGCAGGTTACATCCTTTGCGTCATATATTACTTTACAATGGGTTCATACGAGGGTTTCAATTACGTTTTCTTTGCGCTCATCCTCTTCCTCATGATATTGTTCTGCATCCCGATATTCGACACGAAATACAACTTCATCGACGTTGCGGTGACGATGCTGGGTTTCATGTACATAGCTGTTTTCTTCAGCTTCATTGTACTTGTCAGCTATAAGCAGTCCGGTTATTACTTCGTGTGGCTCATATTCATTTCCTCATGGATGTGCGACACGGCTGCATTCTATACAGGAAAGTTTTTCGGCAAAAGGAAGCTGTGCCCTAAGGTAAGCCCCAAGAAGACGGTCGAGGGTGCAATAGGCGGGCTGCTTGGAAGCGCGATTTCCTGCACGCTTTTCGGGCTTTTCGTCATATCCCGCGGTGTGACTGTTCCGCTGCTTCACTTTGCGGTTATCGGCGTGCTCTGCGGTGTACTGTCCCAGTTCGGAGACCTTACAGCATCGACCATAAAAAGGCATCTCGGAGTCAAAGATTACAGCAATCTTATTCCCGGACACGGCGGCATTCTGGACAGGTTCGACAGCATCCTGTTCTCCGCAGTGGTGGTATTCTACTACCTGACATTCATCCTTAAAATACAGTGATAAAGGGGCCCGGGAAAGGGCTCCTTTATTTTAACCATTAAATGTGGTATATTTAATCTGTTACACAATTCAATTTGGAGAGCGATAAGATGAAAAAAATATGTATATTAGGCGCAACGGGTTCAATAGGAACACAGACACTGGATGTTTTAAGGGAGCAGAAGGAGGATTTCTCACTTCACTCCGTATCCTCAAACAAAAATGCGGCTAAGACAATGGAAATAATCGATGAGTTCATGCCTTCTTTCGTCACAGTCATGGACGAAGCTGCTTACAGCGAAGTCAAGGATCATTGCAAAAGAAAAGGCTTCAAGACAGAAGTATTACGTGGCATGACAGGCCTGAACGCCATCGCCTCAATGCCGGAAGTTGACATGGTGGTCACCTCCGTTGTGGGCATGATAGGTCTCGAGCCTACGATGCATGCAATCAAGGCCGGCAAGGACATTGCCCTGGCAAACAAGGAAACCCTTGTGGTGGCAGGGGAGCTGGTGATGGGGGAGGCAAGGAAACACGGCGTAAAAATACTGCCGGTGGATTCCGAGCATGGCGCAATATTCCAGTGCCTGCAGGGCAATGAGAAGAGCGACGTCGCCAATCTGCTGCTCACAGCTTCAGGCGGGCCCTTCAGGGGGAAATGCAGGGAAGAGCTGCTGGATACGACTGTTGATGAAGCTCTCAGCCACCCTAACTGGAATATGGGAAAGAAGATATCCATAGATTCAGCTACGCTTATGAACAAAGGGCTGGAGGTCATAGAGGCGCACTGGCTGTTTGACATGCCTTATGACAATATTAATGTTATTGTGCATCCGCAGAGCATCATCCATTCGATGGTGGAGTATGTGGACGGCAGCATACTGGCCCAGCTAAGCAATCCTGACATGAGGCTTCCAATACAGTATGCGCTGAATTTCCCCGAAAGGAAGAAGTCGGTAATCAAAAAACTGGACTTCTTCGAGCTCCAGAGCCTGACATTTGAAAAACCGGACATGTCTACCTTCAGATGTCTCGAGCTGGCCTATGAGGCGGGAAAAGCCGGCGGAACAATGCCGGCGATCCTTAATGCCGCAAACGAGGCGGCTGTGGCGCTTTTCCTCAACAAGAAAATCAAGTTCCTTGATATTGGCAGGATAATCGAGGACTGCATGTCCAGGTTCACCGTTTCCAGGGAATTCACCATCGAAGATGTCGTTTCCCTTGACAGGGAAGTAAAGAAGTATGTCTATAAAAAACATTAATCGGTAAGGGAGTGGTCTTATTGTATATCGTATATGCGATACTGGCTTTCAGTATCCTGATAATAATCCACGAGTTAGGCCATTTCGCAATGGCAAAGCTTAACAATGTTAAGGTAGAGGAATTCGCACTGGGCATGGGCCCTAAAATTCTGGCTGTACAGGGCAAGGAAACCAAATACATGATAAAAGCTTTTCCTATAGGCGGCTATGTCAAGATGCTCGGCGAGCAGGAAGAGTCCGAAAACCCTGATGATCCGAGAGCTTTCAGCAACAAAAGCTCGCTGCAGAAGCTCAGCATAATCATAGCCGGGCCTATCATGAACCTGGTCCTGGGCATACTGCTCTTTGCAGTGATAGCCTCCAATAAAGGATATGCTGCGCCGATAATCTCCAGCCTTGTGCAGGACCAGCCCGCACAGGCTGCAGGGCTGCAGGCGGGAGACGAGCTGCTTGAAGTGGACGGATCCAAGATCCTCACATGGGAGGATTTCGTAACAAAAATATACACCTCAAAGGGCAAGCCTCTTGAGGTGACATATTCAAGAAACAATGAAGTCAGCACTGTATACATGACTCCGGTCATGGACCCTGAGCTGAACAGGTATATAGTGGGCATATATCCGTCAACGGTAACAAGCCCGAGTCTTCTTCAGTCTGTAAGGTATGGATTCGTTGAAACCTGGTCGCTCACAAAGCAGACCTTCGGCTTCCTGGGAACCCTCGTTACGGGCAAAGCATCCATGAATGATTTCGGAGGGCCGGTTACAATAATCAAATACACGGGAGAGGCAGCAAAAGCCGGAATACTGGTGCTGACAAACTTCGCAGCATATATCAGCGTCCAGCTGGCCATCTTCAACATCATACCTTTCCCTGCCCTGGACGGAGGATTCATCATCCTTTACCTGTTTGAAATAATTACAGGCAAGAAGGTGGATGAGAAAAAGGTAGGCCTTATAAACTACATCGGATTCGCCCTCCTGATTGCGATGATGATTCTTGTCACGATTAAGGACATCCTATACCCAATCAATCTGTAACGGGAGATGAATGAATTGAACAGGAAATCAACTAAGAAAATTAAGATCGGGGATATATTCGTGGGCGGCGACGCCCCGATTTCCGTACAGTCAATGACGAATACAGATACGAGGGATATAAACGCTACAGCAGGGCAGATAAAATCCCTTGAGGCTGCGGGCTGCGACATAGTCAGATGCGCGGTTCCGGACATGGACGCCTGCGATGCGCTGAAATATATAACGAAGCTTGTAAGCATACCTGTGGTCGCCGACATCCACTTTGACTACAGGCTGGCTATGTCAGCCATAGACAACGGCATATCAGCCCTCAGGATAAATCCCGGGAACATAGGGAGCAGGGCGAAGGTCAAGGAACTGGCCGAAAAGGCAAAGAGCAACGGCATCCCTATCAGGATAGGCGTCAACTCAGGAAGCCTGAGCAAGGATCTTCTGAAGAAATACGGCAGAGTATGCCCGGAAGCGCTTGTAGAAAGCGCCCTGGAGCACGTTGAAATCCTGGAAAGCGTGAATTTCAGCGACATAGTCATATCCATAAAATCCTCCAATGTTCTCCAGATGATCGAAAGCTACAGGATTATCTCGGAAAAAACAGGGTACCCTCTTCATCTGGGTGTAACCGAAGCCGGCACGCCTTGGAGGGGAACCATAAAATCCAGCATCGGGATAGGAACGCTCCTCTGCGAGGGGATAGGCGATACGATAAGGGTATCCCTGACAGGGGACCCGGTAGAGGAGATCAGGACAGGGAAAGAGATCCTGAAAGCTATCGGCTATCTTGAAGAAGGTATCGAGTTCATCTCGTGCCCAACCTGCGGAAGGACACAGATAGGGCTGATAGGCATAGCCGAGGAGGTTGAAAAGAGACTTGCGAACTGCAAAAAGCATATCAAAGTGGCAATCATGGGCTGCGTGGTAAATGGCCCGGGAGAGGCCAGGGAAGCAGACATAGGAATTGCCGGCGGCTGCGGCGAGGGTCTCATATTCAAAAAAGGCGAGATAATCAGGAAAGTCAAGGAAGAAAACCTTGTAGACGAACTTGTCAAAGAAATCGAAAATTTGTAATTGCGTCCGTATTCATCATTTGCCTTGCAAAATATTACTTGTATTTATTATGCTGGTATGCTAAAATTAAACTGTTAAGCGAATGATATTTTGAACTAGAGAGTGGGTTTTACCCGCTCTTTCTATTTTTAGACGCAGCTATTTGTTGCGTTTTTCACTATTCAAAATTTTAAATAAGGAGGCATAGCATGAATAAAGACCTTTTGATTAAGAAATTGATGGAGACAATAGAGCCAATAGTTGCGGGACTAAACTATGAATTGTATCACATGGAATACATCAAAGAAGCCGGCGAGTATTACTTGAGAATATATATTGATTCAGAAAACGGCATTTCCTTTGAAGACTGCGAAAAAGTAAGCAGAAGGATAAGCGAAGCGCTGGATGCAAGCGATCCCATAGAGGAAGCATACTACCTTGAGGTATCATCACCCGGGATTGAGAGAGGGCTCTATACAGACAAGCATTTTGAGAGATACACCGGATCAGACGTCAATGTTAAGCTGAACAAGCTGTTCGAAGGCAAAAAAGCCTTCAAAGGAAAGCTTGTGCGGTTCGATGCAGAAAGCATAACTTTTCAAACTGAAGAGGCTGAGGTATCGATTCCGAGAGACAACGTAAAAAGCATAAATATCAGTTTTAAATTTTAAATATCATTTTGGCACGGATTAAGGAGGAAAGTATTTAATGAACCAGGATTTTATTGATGCATTAAAAGAAATAGTAAAGGAAAAAGGCATTAGCGAGGATTTGCTGTTCACTACAATCGAAGATGCATTAGTTGCTGCTTATAAAAAGAATTACGCAAATCACGGCGGAAGCAGCCAGAATGTCAAAGTAACAATGAACAGGGAAAACGGAGAGATCCACGTATATTCACAGAAGGTTGTAACCGACAATGTCGAGGACACAATCGAGCAGATATCGTTAGAGGAAGCCAAGGCGATTGACCCAAGCTACCACCTGGATGATGTCGTGAATATCGAAGTTACACCGGGACACTTCGGAAGAGTTGCGGCTCAGGCTGCAAAGCAGGTTGTGATTCAGAGGATTAAGGAAGAGGAGAGAAGGATAATCTTCTCAGACTTCGCTGAAAAGGAAGACGACCTAATAACAGGTTATGTAATCAGAAAGGACAAGAACAACGTCCTCATCGACCTTGGAAAAACCGAGGCAATACTGGGCCCTAATGAGCAGATGCCCGGCGAAAAGTACACCTTCAACGACAGGCTGAAGTTCTATATAGTTGAAGTGAAGAATACAAACAAGGGTGCGCAGATAGTGATTTCAAGAACCCATCCGGGCCTCGTGAAAAGACTGTTTGAGCTGGAAGTTCCTGAAATATACACAGGAGTAGTGGAAATCAAGTCCATCGCCAGGGAAGCAGGCTCAAGGACAAAGATCGCCGTACATTCCAACGATGAAAACGTGGACGCAATGGGAGCATGTGTAGGACCTAAAGGCGTCAGAGTGCAGACCATCGTCAAGGAACTGAAGAACGAGAAGATAGACATAATAAAATGGAGCAAGCTGCCGGATGTCTATATAGCAAACGCGCTTAGTCCTGCCAAGGTTCTAGATGTCACGCTTGATGAAGACAACAAGTTTGCGCAGATTGTTGTCGATGACACCCAGCTTTCCCTAGCCATAGGCAAGGAAGGCCAGAACGTCAGACTGGCAGCGAAGCTTACGGGCTGGAAGATCGACATAAAGAGCAAATCACAGGCGGACGCTCAGGCAGAAGCTAAGGCAGCTGCCGAGGCTGAGGCCCAGGTTCTGGAACCTGCGGTCCAGGAAATATCAATTCAGGAAGAAGAGTAGGATCGGGAGGTGTTTGTACATGAAGGCTAAAAAGATACCTCAGAGGATGTGCACAGGCTGCAGCGAGATGAAATCCAAGAAGGAATTGATAAGGGTCGTCAAGAATAAAGAAGGCGAAGTATCAATAGACCTGACCGGAAAAAAATCGGGCAGGGGAGCCTACATCTGCAAGAACCAGGAATGCTTCGAGAAGGCTTACAAGACAAAGAGGCTTGAAAAAAATCTCGAAACAAAGATAGACGAGGAGCTGTACAACAGCCTGAAGTCAGAGATCGTAAATGAATAAGTTTTATAATTTCATGGGGATTTCAAAAAAAGCAGGTTATATCAAAGAAGGCTACAACAATTGCGAGGAATTGATCAAGAAGAGAAAAATATACCTGATCATCCTTTCTAAGGAAGCATCAGAGAACACAAAGAAAAAATTCAACAATTACAGCAGCAGATACAAAGTTCCGGTGATTTCAGACCTTCCAAAGGAAGAGCTGGGAAGATGCCTGGGGCTTGAAGAAATCAATATAGTTGGTATATCCGATCAGAAAATGGCAAAACAGCTTATTAAACTCTGGGAGGAAAAGCAATGAATTAGTTTAGGGGTGAATATATGTCAAAAATAAGAGTATATGAATTAGCAAAGGAATTAGATATTAGCAGCAAAGAATTGATAAATATTTTGATGGAGGAATTCAGCGTAGAGGTCAAGAACCACATGAGCGTTATAGAAGAAGAGGATGCTGACCTCATCAAAGAACTTTTCGCCGAGAAGGCAAAGGAAGCTTCCACTGAAGAACCTGTAGACATAGTGGAAAAATATGAAGTTCTAGCAGAAGTGAAGGAAGTCGTTAAGAAGAACAAGAAGTATAAAAAAGGCGACAAAGCTGAGACCGAAAAAGCAGAGGCAGGCGTAACTGCTGAATTCACTGAGGAACTAGAGCTTGAGGAAACCATAACCGTCAAGGAGCTTGCTGAAAGGCTTCATAAAAACTCATCGGAAGTAATAAAGCAGCTTATATTCATGGGCGTTATGGCTGGAATAAACCAGGAAATAGACTTCCAAACAGCCGAAAAACTCTGCGCGAAATTCGAAGTGAAAGCTGTGAAGAAGGTCGTTGATGTTGATGCTGAATCCGTAGGATTGGAAGAAGAAGAGGACGAAAGCGAAAACTACGCAAAAAGACCTCCGGTTGTTACTGTAATGGGCCACGTTGACCACGGCAAGACTTCCCTTCTTGATGCGATCAGAAAGTCAAAGGTTACATCAACTGAAGCAGGCGGAATAACACAGCACATAGGTGCATACACAGTAACAATAAACGGAGAGAAGATAACTTTCCTTGATACTCCGGGACATGAAGCGTTCACGTCCATGAGAGCAAGGGGAGCTCAGATAACAGACGTTGTAATACTCGTTGTTGCAGCGGATGACGGGATAATGCCTCAGACAATTGAAGCGATCAACCACTGCAAAGCCGCGGGCGTTCCTATGGTAGTCGCAATAAACAAGATGGACAGGGAAGGCGCTAATCCTGACAGAATCAAACAGCAGCTTACAGAGCACGGCCTTCTTGCCGAGGACTGGGGCGGAGATACAATCACTGTTCCTGTTTCAGCTCATACTAAGGATGGTATAGACGATCTTCTCGAGATGGTTCTTCTCACAGCTGAAATGCTTGAACTGAAAGCAAACCCTAAGAGAAAAGCGAAGGGTACCGTTGTTGAAGCCAAGCTGGACAAAGGAAGAGGAGCTGTTGCAACGCTCCTGGTTCAGAACGGAACCTTGAATGTAGGTGACTCCATACTGGTTGGAACAACTTACGGAAGAATAAGGGCAATGTTCGACGACAAAGGAAAGAAGATCAAATCAGCAGGGCCTTCAATACCTGCCGAGATACTGGGTCTTTCAGAAGTTCCTGCCGCAGGAGACAGATTCATTGAGGTAAAGGATGAAAAGACAGCAAGGGCTATGGCTGACAAGAGAAAAGAAAAGGCTAGGGCAGACCACTTCCAGACAAAACATAAGGTTTCACTAGAGGATCTATATAACCAGATAAGAGAAGGAAAAGTGAAGGAACTAGGCATAATAATAAAAGCTGACGTTCAGGGCTCCATAGAAGCACTCAAGAATTCACTTCAGAAGCTTTCGACCGACGAAGTAAAGGTCAGGGTAATCCACGAAGCGGTTGGCGCAATCACCGAAACTGACGTCACTCTTGCCTCGGCTTCAAACGCCATTATAATAGGCTTCAACGTAAGGCCTGACAACAATGCCGCTGCTGCAGCCGAAAAGGAAGATGTCGATCTGAAGACTTACAGGGTTATATACAACGCCATAGACGATGTAAGAGCGGCAATGGTCGGTATGCTTGAACCTGAATACAAGGAAGTTGTACAGGGTAAGGCCGAGGTAAGACAGACCTACAAGATTTCAAACGTAGGAACAATCGCTGGCTGCTACATTCTTGACGGAAAGCTTACAAGGAACAGCCAGGTTAGGGTTATAAGAGACGGAATAGTGATAAATGAATCAACACTTTCATCATTGAAGAGATTCAAGGATGACGTAAAGGAAGTCGCTGCAGGCTACGAGTGCGGACTGAGCGTTGAAAAATTCAACGACCTCAAGGAAGGCGACATAATAGAATCATTCGTAATGGAAGAAATCAAAAAGAAAAACTTATAAAAGACTTCAAATGTTAGTAAACGAGGTGATTTTAAATGGCAAAATACAGAAGCGGCCGGATAAATGAAGAAATGAAGAAGGAAATAAGCAGTATCATCCAAAACGATATCAGGGATCCAAGGATATCCTCCATGGTAAGCGTAACCCAGGTTGAGGTCACAAAGGATCTCAGCTATGCAACGGTCTACGTGAGCGTTTTCGGAAGCGAGGAATCCAACAAGGAGACTATGGCTGCCCTCAAAAGCTCTGCCCGTTTCATAAGAAAAGAAGTCGGCCAGAGGATCAAGCTCAGGGTTACCCCTGAGATCCTCATCGTGGAAGACACAAGCATAAAGCAGGGTATGCACATTGAAGAGCTTCTGCACAAGATAAAGGAGCAGGAACATCATGATAATGAATGATATCCTGGACAGAATCAAGAGAAGCAAAGAGATAGCAATATCGTTCCACATATCACCTGACGGAGATTCCCTTGGCAGCGCGCTTGCACTGTGTCAGGGCTTCAGGAAAATGGGCAAAAAGGCATACATCATGTCTAAGGAATTGCCACCTTACAACCTGATGTTTCTGCCAGGCAGCGAATCTGTAGACGGCCGGACAGTATCTGTTCTGCCGTCTACAGACATTGTCATGATACTGGACTGCGGAGATTCCAAGAGGATAAATGCCGACATCAATTTTGCGGACAGGGGATATGCTCTCATCAACATGGACCACCACCTTTCCAATGAAATGTTCGGCGACCTGAACTATGTAGATACAAACGCCTCCGCCATGGCCGAAATAGCTTACCAGATGCTTAACCTTCTGGGAGTCAGGATCGACAAGGATATTGCAACATGCCTCTATGCATCCATTATTTCCGACACGGGTTCCTTCAAGTATTCAAACACCACTTCGGTGACGCATGGTATAGCAGGACACCTCATAAACGCCGGCATAGATTTCAGCGAGATACACAGGAAAGTTTTTGACGACAAGCCTTTTGAACGGTTCAAATTCATAGGCAGATGCATAGACGACATGGAACTCGTAAACAATCAGATATCAGTCTTCACCATAACAAACGAGGACTTCAAAAGAGCAGGCATAGAGACGGGCATGAATACTTCAGACATCATTGCCCTGGGGCTCGAGATAGACACCGCTCAGGTTTCCGTTCTTCTTAAAGAAGGGGACGGCATAGTGAAAGTCAGCCTCAGGTCCAGAGCCTACGTCGATGTGCGCAGGGTTGCAGAGAAGTTCGGAGGCGGCGGGCATACAAAGGCTTCCGGCTTTGTGCTGGAGAATGTTTCCATGGATGAAGCGAAGCGGATTACAATAAATGAAATTGAAAAAGAGTTGATCTAATGAACGGAATTCTTAACATTAACAAGGGCCTGGGGCTGTCATCTTTTGATGTTGTGCGCAAGGTCAAGAAGATTGCCCACACAAAAAAGGTGGGGCATACAGGCACTCTGGATCCCGAAGCATCAGGGGTTCTTCCCGTCTGCATAGGCGGTGCAACAAAATTTGTCGACTATATCATGAAGGACGACAAGGTCTACAGGGCGACCCTCAGGCTAGGAATCGTAACTGATACCTATGACAAGGAAGGAGTCGTGCTCAGGACATCGGAAGTAACCTCCAGCGAAGAAGAGGTGATTTCAGCCATAAAAAGCTTCGTGGGCAGGATAAAGCAGGTTCCGCCTATGTATTCGGCGCTTAAGGTCAACGGGCAGAGACTCTATTCCCTGGCAAGGAAAGGCATTGAGATCGAACGCGAGGCCCGGGACATAGAGATCTTCAGCATAGATATCATAGAGATGGACCTGCCTTATGTGATCTTCGACGTCAAGTGCTCAAAGGGCACCTACATAAGGAGCCTGTGCTACGATATAGGGGAAAAGCTGGGCTGCGGCGGAGCCATGTGGGGCCTCGTCAGGACAAGCTCAGGCTTCTTCAGTATTGAAAACTCTGTCAGGCTCGAAGATTTAACCGAGGAAAATATTTCAGATCACCTGATTCCTGTAGAAAAGGCACTGTGGAACTATCCCTCTGCAGCCTTTGAGACGAAATATGTGAACCTGCTTTTGAACGGAGTTTCTCTCATGGATAAGAACGCCATCGGTTCATTGACGATGGATGTGATGTACAAAGTTTACGGAGAGGATTCCGGATTTATCGGCATCGGAAAACTAAGTCAATCAGGCTTCAAGATGGTTAAACAGTTTATCGAGGTGTAGTTATATGATAATAATAGAAGACAATTTCAATAAACGCATACAGGAAAAGACCGTTATAGCCCTCGGCGGCTTCGACGGCCTCCACATAGGACACAGGGCGCTCATCGACAAGACCATCAGCGTAGCAAAGAAAATGAACAGCAAGAGCATGGTTTTCACTTTCAAAAACCATCCGCTTACTGTGATAAACAGGAGCAGTGCGCCTAAACTTCTTCTTAACAATCACGACAAGTTGAATCTGCTGAAGAGCTACGGCGTAGACATAGTCAACCTGGTGAACTTCGATACGGAATTCATGCAGATGACGCCGGAGGCATATATAGCCAGCCTGGCCAAGAACTACAATGCTGCGGGACTGGTTGTCGGCTTTAACCACAGGTTCGGCTACAAAAACCTGGGAGATACCGACCTGCTTAAGGCACTGAGCAAAACACACTCTTTCTCGCTGAATGTTGTCTCGCCTGTCAAATACAGGGGTGATGTGGTCAGCAGCTCAAAGATAAGGAATCTTCTGGGCGAGGACGGGGATGTGGAGAGAGCTGCAAAGATGCTGTCAAGGCCCTATTTTTTGGAAGGCACAGTTATCAGAGGCAAGCAGCTGGGCCGCAAAATCGGTTTCCCGACCATGAACCTTGATTACAACAACGAATTTGTCCTGCCGCGAGGAGGGGTTTACTACTCTATCCTGGAGCACAACAACAGGAGATTCAAGGGAATAACAAACATAGGCTATAACCCTACGGTTGAGAATGACAAGCTGAGCGTGGAAACCCATATAATAGGTTTTGACGAGGATCTGTACGACGAAATAATTAAGATTAATTTCATCAAGAGGATAAGGGACGAGAAGAAGTTCAATTCGCTTCTGGACCTGTCAGAGCAGCTGAAAAAAGACAAGCTTTTTGCTTTGAAACAGAATTTAGATTTAATATAAAAAATAATTTACTTTTAAAAGTAAATTTGATATAATAATTGTTGCGAGCCTTATCCTAAGAATACCGATTTGCCGACGTATTTCTTGGGATAGGAGTGATTTAACAATTTGGAGGTGCATATTAATGGATAAGGCAAGAAAAGAAGAATTAATGAAAATACATGCGAGACACGAGGGTGACACAGGTTCACCGGAGGTTCAGATCGCATTATTGACAGAAAGAATCAATCATTTGAACGACCACTTAAAACTTCACAAGAAGGATCATCACTCAAGAAGAGGACTTCTTATGATGGTTGGTAAGAGAAGAGGTCTTTTGAATTATTTGATAAAAACTGATATCGAAAGATACAGATCTATCATCGAGAAACTTGGACTTAGAAAGTAGTTTAGAGCGGCTAATAACCGCTCTATTATTTTAAAATATAAAATTCAAATAATTTTTTATATAGAGGAGGAAAAGTATGAGTAATATTCTGGAAACAACAATTGCCGGCAGAACCCTTAAAATCGACCACGGCAAGGTAGGCAGACTATCCGATTGCGCTATGCTCGTAAGCTATGGCGATACAGTTGTTCTTGTGAACGTCAATGCTTCCGAAAAACCAAGGCAGGGAATAGACTTCTTTCCATTGAGCATAGAGTATGAAGAAAGATTGTATTCTGTAGGAAAGATTCCTGGAGGATTCATAAAAAGAGAGGGAAGACCGTCTGAAAAAGCTATCCTTAACGGAAGAGCCATCGACAGGCCTTTGAGACCTCTTTTCCCTAATGGTTACAGGAACGACGTACAGGTTGTAACCACAGTTGTGTCGGTTGAACAGGACAATGCGCCTGACATCCTTGCAATCAATGCTGCTTCAACAGCATTATGCATGTCAAGCATTCCTTTCAATACCCCAGTGGCGGCAGTATGCGTCGGACTGGTTGACGGGAACTACGTTATCAACCCTACCGAAAAGGAGAGGGAAGTCAGCACGATGGACCTCACTGTCTGCGCTACTAAAGACAAGGTAATGATGGTCGAGTGCGGCGGATCGGAAATTCCTGAGGATATTGTTTACGACGGAATAATGTTTGGTTTTGAAGAATGCAAAAAGATAGTTGCATTCCAGGAGGAATGTGTAGCCAAATTCGGAAAAGAAAAGGTTATGCCTAAACTCCATGAAATTGATCCTGAGCTTGAAAACGCGGTTAAGGAATTCGCAGGTGCCATGACTAACGAAGCAATGCATCTGACAGACAAGGACGAAAGAAATGCCGCAATTTCTGCAATCGAGGAAAAAATAGACGCTGAGTTCGGTGAAAAATACCCTGACAGCGGAGCGGATATAGCAGACATATTCTACACTCTTCAGAAGAAGGCTGTAAGAAATATGATGCTGAACGAAAACAGAAGACCTGACGGAAGGGCGTTTGATGAAATCAGACAGATTGGCTGCGAGGTTTCACTTCTTCCAAGAACTCACGGATCAGGACTTTTCACAAGAGGACTGACACAGGTAATGACTGTTGCAACTCTCGGAGCGCTGGGAGATGTGCAGAAGCTTGACGGACTCGGACTGGAAGAAACAAAGAGGTACATGCACCACTATAACTTCCCTGCATACAGCGTAGGAGAAGTAAGACCTTTGAGAGGACCAGGCAGAAGGGAAATCGGACACGGAGCTTTGGCTGAAAAAGCGCTATTGCCTCTGATACCTTCAGAAGAGGAATTCCCATATGCAATCAGGCTTGTGTCTGAAGTTTTAAGCTCAAACGGCTCAACTTCACAGGCCAGCATCTGCGGAAGCACCCTTGCACTTCTCGACGCGGGAGTTCCTATTAAGAGACCTGCTGCAGGAATAGCTATGGGCTTGATAACAAGCGAAGACATGTCGGTTGAGAAAGTTCTTACGGATATCCAGGGTATCGAAGACTTCTTCGGAGACATGGACTTCAAGGTTGCCGGTACTGAAGTCGGAATTACTTCGATGCAGTTCGACACGAAACTTCACGGAATTTCAAAGGAATGCATAAGGACTGCTCTCGATGACGCAAGAAAAGCAAGAATGTTCATCATCGGAAAGATAAACGAATGCATACCTGCTGCAAGACCGGAAATATCAGAGTATGCGCCTAAGGCGTACACCCTTACAATCAACCCTGATAAGATTAGGGATGTCATTGGGCCAGGCGGAAAAGTGATCAACAAGATCATTGCAGAAACAGGCGTTAAGATAGACATCAACGACGACGGAAGAGTTTTCGTAATGTCAGACAACAGCGCAGGCGCAAAGGCTGCCATCAAGATGATCGAAGACCTTACAAAAGAAGTCAAGGTCGGTGAAATCTACCTTGGAAAGGTTACAAAAATTGCTACATTCGGAGCATTCGTTGAGATACTGCCTGGAAAAGAAGGCTTGGTTCACATATCCAAACTTGATTTCAAGCGAGTTGAGAAGGTTGAGGATGTAGTTGCTGTAGGAGACGAGATACTTGTCAAAGTAACAGAAATAGACAACCAGAACAGGATCAACCTCTCAAGAAAAGATGCTCTTAAAGATACTGAGGAAAAAGAAGAAAAAGAAAAAGAAGAAAAGTAAAATAGAAAGGCATTTTTGCCTTTTTATTTTTACATCAATAAATATTTTGAGGTGCATATGTATAATATATTTACACTAAAAAATGGTTTAAGAGTTGTATACGAAAAAATCAGCTATGTTAAATCCATTAGTGTCGGGCTTTGGGTAGAGAACGGCTCCAGAAATGAAGACAGCAGCAACAATGGCATTTCCCATTTCATAGAGCACATGATGTTCAAAGGAACCAGCAACCGTTCTTCACTTGAGCTTGTTGAATCAATCGAGGATGTAGGCGGGCAGATCAACGCGTTTACAGGCAAAGAATCTACATGCTTCTATATAAAAGCGCTGGATTCCTACCTTGAGCTTTCCCTGGAGATACTGTCTGATATGCTTTTCAACAGCACTTTCCACCCGGAAGACATCGAAAAGGAAAAAGGCGTCATCTCCGAAGAGATAAACATGAGCGAGGATTCTCCTGAGGACGTTCTCACCGATCTGCACAGCTCTGCGATCTGGGGGGATGATCCTATATCCCTCCCGATCCTGGGAACCTCTGAATCAATTTCATCCTTTACAAGGGAAGACATAGTGGAATATATATCCTCGCATTATATACCGGAGAACTCGGTTATTTCGATAGCAGGAAATGTAGATGAGAGCGTTATCCAGAGCCTCGTTGAGAAGTATTTCGGGGATTGGACCGGCTCGAACAAGAAGATCACCTGCTACTCCACACCTGTTCTTCAGAGCAACCACCTTCATAAAAAGAAAAACATCGAACAGCTCCACCTGAGCCTGGGAATGCCGGGAATCCAGACAGGGCATGAGGACCTGTACACGCTGCTGCTGATGAGCAATATTCTCGGCGGCGGAGCATCCTCTCTCCTGTTCCAGAGGATCAGGGAGCAGAAGGGCCTCTGCTATTCAATATACTCGTACATTTCAGCCTACAAAAACACCGGCGTAATCTCAGTATATACCAGCCTGAATCCAAGGTATGCTGACGTTGTCGTGGGGCTTATAAATGACGAAATCGGAAAGTTCATCGAGAACGGCATAACTCCCGAGAAATTGAGGAAAGCCAAGGAACAGCTGAAAGGAAGCTACATGCTGGGACTTGAGAACACAAGCAGCCGGATGTTCAACAACGGAAAATCTGTACTCTTCCTGAACAAAATAAACACGCTGGACGACATGATAAAGAAGATAGACAGGATAGACCAGAAGAAGCTCCAGGACGTAATGGAAAAGACATTTTCGAAAGGAATCCAGAATTCCGCCTTCGTTGGCGAGAATGTGGAACTCGGCAACATCAAAGGCATCATACAGAGCCGTAACTAGGTTTATATATAAAGTTTATAATTATAAGTAAATACCACGGTGTTTACTTATAATTTTTTGAAATTATGATATAATCAACGATAAGAGATGAATTGTTCGGGAGGTCTGTTTAATGAAAATATTGATACAAAAATTCGGCGGAACTTCGGTTTCAACAGAGGACAGGCGAAGCCTGGTAGTCGAAAAGATAAAGAAGGCAAGGGAAGAAGGCTATTCGCCTGTTGTGGTGGTTTCGGCTATGGGAAGAAAAGGGCAGCCTTATGCCACAGACACGCTCTTGTCTCTGGTGAGTCAGGATTTCAAGGATGCAAACCCTCTTGCTGCAGATCTCCTCATGAGCTGCGGCGAGATAATAAGCACGGTAATCATGTGCGATGACCTTAAGGAAAATGGCATAGCCGGGGTACCTCTTACAGGAGGCCAGGCAGGCATAGTGACTGACAACAAATACAACAACGCAACAATAGTTAAGGTCAATCCGGAAAGGATACTGAACCTGCTTAATGAAGACAAGGTTCCGGTAATTGCAGGCTTCCAGGGAATCAGCGAAAGCGGCTACGTCACAACCCTGGGAAGAGGCGGCAGCGACACCACCGCATCCCTTATCGGGGTTGCGCTGCATGCTGACGAAATCCAGATATACACAGACGTGGACGGTATAATGACGGCAGACCCCAGGATTGTTGAAGATGCGTCGCTTATTGAGGAAATCAGCTACAACGAGGTGTTCCAGCTTGCAGACGAGGGCGCCAAGGTCATTCACCCCAGGGCCGTCGAGATCGCAATGAAGGCGAACATACCGCTTGTAATCAAGAATACAATGAGCGACTGCAGCGGCACAGTAATAAGCAGCTTCAGAAAACAGAACCCCGACAATGTAATAATCGGCATAACATCGATGAACGACAGGGTCCAGATTACAGTAGAAGCCTCTCTGAACTCGGGAAACATGAATTACGGGAATATCCTTGACGAAATCGCAAGGAACAACATCAGCATAGACCTGATCAATATTTTCCCTAAGGAGAAGGTGTTCACTATAGACAAAAAGGACCTGAAAGCTTTCAGCGAGATAATGGACAGGCTTCAGATAAAATATTCGTCCATAGAAAACTGCAGCAAGCTCTCCGTTGTGGGAAGCAGGATGAGGGGCTTGCCGGGAGTAATGGCCAAAATAATCGGCGCGCTGGAAAAAGAAGGCGTTACTGTCCTTCAGACTGCGGATTCACACACTACAATCTGGTGCCTTATCAACAGCAGGGATGTTGAAAAAGCTATAGTTTCTCTCCATAAAGATTTCAATCTTGGAAATTAGTACAAATTAGTATTCTAGAGGTGATGCTTTGTCATGGCTAAAAAAAATAGAAAACCGCAACCTCAAGGCGAGCTGCAGGGCGAGATCAAAGGCGTGCTGCTTATAACACTGGGTGTGCTCATACTCATCAGTGTTTTATCATCGTCTTCTTCGGGCATTCTCGGGAACGCCGTAAGAAAAATCCTTGTCGCGCTTATGGGCCTGGGAGCATACGTATTTCCGATTATATTCATTTTTATCGGAATTTGCTTCATTTTGAGAAAAAACAATTTCAGGTTCAGCAGGAAGTTCTACGGGATAATCATTTTCATAATAAATACACTGCTGACGCTGCAGATGATCATAATGGGAAATTACTATACAGAGGGAAGCACCGGCGTTGGCATCACCAGGCTGTACGAATCAAGCAGCGCTGTGCACGGCGGAATCATAAGCTACCTCATAGATATACCCCTGTACAAGCTGCTGGGGTCTGCAGGCAGCTACGTCGTTTTTGCTGCAGTATACATAGTCTCCTTCATCCTTATATCAAGGATAACCCTTTACGATGTCCTTTCATTCTTAAAAGGGAAGTTCAGGAGGTCAGAGAAGCCTGCGATCTCTGAAAAAACAAGGGAGACAGCAAAGCCTCAGACGGAAGGCGAAAAGGATTCCTACGTCAAGGGCATTAACAGCAGGATAAAGATAATGAACTTCATGAAGTCCACAGATGCCGAGGGAGCACGGGATAGCCAGCAGCCGACTGCTGCGGTAACTGAACCTGTTCCCGACACCTCGATTAATGACGAGCTTGACCAGGAGATCAAGAAATCATCATTGAAGAATGAGGCGAAATACAATTTCCCGGCCATCGATCTCCTTAAAAAGAACACGCAGTCACAGCTGAACAAGGAGGATAAGCGAGAGCTTATAGGAAATGCAACCAAGCTTGAAGAGACCCTCAGCAGCTTCGGTGTGGAGGCAAAGGTGGTGCAGGTAAGCAAAGGTCCGTCCGTTACCAGGTTCGAGCTCCAGCCCAACCCGGGCGTCAAGGTCAGCAGGATAGTTAACCTTTCTGATGACATAGCGCTTGCGCTTGCGGCTTCCGGCGTAAGGATCGAGGCTCCAATACCGGGGAAATCAGCTGTAGGCATTGAGGTGCCAAACAGCACCCTTTCACCGGTTTTCCTGAGGGAGGTAATAGAATCAGAGGAATTCATAAATTCCAAAAAGAATTTGTCTTTCTGCCTGGGCAAGGATATCGCAGGAAACTGCGTGGCTTCGGACCTCACAAAAATGCCGCACCTTCTCATAGCAGGTGCTACAGGCTCCGGAAAGAGCGTGTGCATCAACACCCTGATCATAAGCCTGCTCTACAAATACTCTCCGGACAAGGTGAGGCTCCTCATGGTGGATCCGAAGGTCGTGGAGCTGAACGTTTACAACGGGATACCGCACCTCCTCATACCGGTGGTCACAGACCCTAAAAAGGCGGCGGGCGCCCTGAACTGGGCTGTCAATGAAATGACAAGAAGGTACAAGCTTTTCGCCGACAACGGTGTAAGGAATATTGAGGGCTACAACGACCTGTCCGAAACCGGAAAAATAGACGACAAGCTGCCGTTCATAGTCATAATCATCGACGAGCTTGCAGACCTTATGATGGTATGCCCTAACGACATAGAGGATTACATAGGAAGGCTTGCCCAGATGGCAAGAGCGGCAGGCATGCATCTGGTTATTGCCACACAGAGACCGTCTGTAGATGTAATTACCGGAGTCATAAAGGCAAACATCCCTTCAAGGATTTCCTTCGCTGTATCGAGCCAGATAGACTCCAGGACGATACTAGACATGGCCGGAGCTGAGAAGCTCCTTGGAAAAGGAGACATGCTATTCTACCCTGTGGGGGAGGCTAAGCCGGTCAGAATCCAGGGCGCCTTCATTTCTGAGAGCGAGGTCGAAAATGTTGTCGATTTCATCAAAAAACAGATGGGAGATCCTGAATATAAGGAAGAGCTGATGGATCATCTGGACAAGGTAAACACCGGCGAGGAGGTTGACGATTATGATGACCTTCTCGATGAAGCAATTAAAATTGTGATTGATGCGGGACAGGCTTCAACATCCCTTCTCCAGAGAAGGCTCAAGATAGGCTACAACAGGGCTGCCAGGATAATCGAACAGCTTGAGGAAAGGAACATCATATCCTGCAAGGACGGTAGCAAACCAAGACAGATACTGGTGGAGAGAGATGAATATTAAAAATATTTACTGGAGGAATTAAGTTTGTCAAAGATAAAAATAGGACTTGTCAGCTTAGGCTGCGACAAAAACAGAATAGATTCAGAAATCATTTTGGGCAAAGTGAACTCAAGCCTTGATTTCGAGATAGTGAACGACCCGAAGACGGCTGATGTCATAATCGTAAATACCTGCGGATTCATAGAATCTGCAAAACAGGAATCCATAAACACGATCCTGGAGATGAACGAATACAAGACAAAACACAATTGCCAGGTTCTGGTGGTAACCGGCTGCCTAAGCCAGAGATACCAGGATGAGCTCAAGGAAGCTATGCCCGAGATAGACATAATGCTGGGCGTCAACGACTATGACAAGCTCATGGACATGATTGCAGCCTTCCTCAACAAGAGAAGCGTTTCAATGAATCTCCGTGGCTACAGCGATACAAACATCAATGAGGGCGAGAGGGTTCTGACCACGAAACCTCACACGGCATATATAAGGATAGCTGAAGGCTGCGATAATTTCTGCACCTACTGCATAATCCCGAAGATAAGGGGAAAGTACAGGAGCAGGCAAATGGAAAACATTCTGCGCGAAGCGGAAACACTTGCTAAGAACGGCGTAAAGGAGCTGATTCTCGTTGCCCAGGACACAACAAGATACGGAATAGATCTTTACGGAACGAAGAGGCTCCACGAACTGATGGACGCTGTTTCGGCAATAGACGGCATAGAATGGATCAGGGTGCTCTACTGCTACCCTGAGGAGATATACGGCGAACTGATCGACACGATGGCCTCAAATCCAAAGATATGCAGGTACCTTGACATACCTCTCCAGCACATCAGCGACAGGGTGCTGAAGATGATGGGCAGAAGGGGGAGAAAAGCGGAAATCACCAGAACAATAGAGCTGCTGAGGGACAAGATAGAGAACGTCTGCCTGAGGACCTCTATCATAGTAGGCTTCCCCGGTGAAACAGATGAAGATTTCAGGGAGCTCTGCGATTTCATATCTGAAATGAAATTTGACAATCTCGGTGTGTTCATGTACTCCCAGGAGGAGGATACCCCGGCCGCAATAATGAATGACCAGGTGAACGATGAGACAAAGCTCAGCAGATACAACGAGCTGATGAGCCTGCAGCGGAAGATTTCGAAAGAGAAGAATATCGGAAAGATAGGACGCATATACGACGTTATGATTGAAGGGCAGAAAAACCGCAGGTGGTTTGGAAGAAGCTACGAGATGTCTCCAGAGATTGACGGGCTTGTCTACATCGACTCAAAATACAATCTGGAAATAGGGAGCATCGTTAAAGTGAAAATAACCGACAGTATGGAATATGATTTATTAGGAGTGGTGTTTTATGAATCTCGCTAACAAGATAACAATGGTAAGGATATTTTTGATACCCGTATTCCTTGTACTCGTGACGATCGAAGCGATACCAAACGGCAAGCTTATGGCTCTGGCCGTGTTCATAATCGCTTCGCTTACAGACAAGCTGGACGGGTATATCGCAAGAAGCAGGAACCTTATAACCAATTTCGGAAAATTCATGGACCCCCTTGCAGACAAGCTGCTTGTCACTTCGGCGCTGATCGCCCTGGTTGAATTCCAGATAATCGCAGGCTGGGTTGCCGTCGTGATAATCGCCCGTGAATTTGCGGTGACAGGACTAAGGACCATAGCAGCGGGAGAAGGCAACGTAATCGCTGCAAGCTCCTGGGGGAAAGCCAAGACGACTGCACAGATGATAGCGATAATTCTCGCTCTCATATTCATGTGCTACGATGTGCTGCCGCTTGGGATGATAAGCCAGGCTGCTTTCAAGGTGGCAGTTGATATCTGCATGTACGTTGCGGTAATCGCAACAATAATTTCTGGCGCTGACTACTTCGTCAAAAACAAGGACGTAATTCAGCACGACAAATAACAAACATGGTTAAAAAATATATGCACTGGATATAATACTAATGTTGACCTTGCATCATATATGGTATATAATCATTTTAGAACATGTGTTCGCAGAAAGGGAGTGGACTATTTGGCAAGTAATATTAACAGCGATAAATTAAAAGCAATCGAGGCAGCTATGGGGCAGATAGAGAAACAGTTCGGCAAAGGTTCCATAATGAAGCTTGGAGAAGACAGCATACTGGCTATTGACTCAATATCCACAGGATGCCTTGATCTTGATATAGCATTAGGAATCGGCGGCGTACCAAGGGGAAGGGTTGTGGAGATATTCGGACCTGAATCATCAGGTAAGACAACAGTGGCCCTTCATATGGTTGCAGAGGCTCAGAAATCAGGCGGCGCTGCTGCTTTCATAGATGCCGAGCATGCCCTTGACCCGTCCTATGCAAAAAACCTCGGAGTTGACATTGACAATCTCATCGTATCACAGCCTGACACAGGCGAGCAGGCTCTGGAGATCACTGAGGCGCTTGTGCGCTCAGGAGCTATAGACATAATAGTAGTGGACTCCGTTGCCGCATTGGTGCCTAGAGCGGAAATAGAAGGCGAGATGGGAGACTCCCATGTAGGCCTTCAGGCAAGGCTCATGTCACAGGCTTTGAGAAAATTGGCCGGTTCAATAAACAATGCCAAATGCGTTGTTGTTTTCATAAACCAGCTGAGGGAAAAAGTAGGCATAATGTTCGGAAATCCTGAGACAACACCAGGCGGAAGGGCTCTGAAATTCTATGCCTCCGTTAGACTGGATGTAAGAAGGATAGATTCCATAAAGCAGGGAGATGCCGTTATAGGAAACAGGACGAGGATCAAGGTTACCAAAAACAAGGTGGCTCCTCCTTTCAAACAGGCGGAGTTTGACATAATGTACAACGAGGGCATTTCCAGGCCTGGAAGCGTCGTGGACGTTGGCGTCAAAGAGGATATTGTTCAGAAGAGCGGGGCATGGTTCTCCTACAACGATATCAGGCTCGGACAGGGAAGGGAAAATGCGAAGCAGTACATGAAGGACAACCCTGAAATTATGGTTGAAATTGAAAACAAAATAAGAGCAAAGCACAATCTTCCGTTAATAAAAGTGCCGGCAGCTGAACCGGCAGCCAAGGCAGCTGAGAAAACAGCCGAAAAAGCAACAAAATAGAGAAAATATAAGACTATCATCTCTTCAAAAGGTGATAGTCTTTATTTATCCTGATATATGTGGGCATAATGCCATATCAGCTTGACAATTGTTTCATTATAATATAAAATTAATACAAATTCTGGTTTATCATTCATCAATTAATACCATTTGAATATATTATGACACCTTTTCCATGCTTTCTTACTACTTGAAAGTTATACCCAAATAATAAGCAAAGGAGGTGTTCATGTGGAACCAATTATATATATTGTTGCTGCAGGTTTAGTTGTAGCAGTAGGACTACTCGTGGGCTTCAATATCACCAGACAGGATTGCTGAAACAAAGAAAAAAGAAGCCATTTTGGAAGCTAAGGAAGAAATGCACAAGCTCAGAAATGATTTCGAGAAGGAATCCAGGGATAGAAGAAATGAAATCCAGCGTCTTGAAAGAAGGAATTTGCAGAGGGAAGAATCTATCGACAAAAAGGTTGAAATGCTGGAGAAAAAGGAAGAGAACCTCAACAAAAAACAGTTGAAGATGGAAGAAACAGCGGCTAGCATTGAAGAACTTTACGTTCAGCAGAGAGAAGAGCTGCAGAGGCTATCAGGTTTATCTTCAGATGAAGCAAAACAGATTTTATTGGATGAAATAAGCAAAGAAATCAGGCATGAAGCTGCTGTTATGATTAAGGACGTTGAAGCAAAGGCAAAAGAAGAAGCAGACAAAAAGGCCAGAGAAATTATAACTTGCGCAATTCAGAGATGCGCTGCAGACCATGTGGCGGAAACCACAGTACATGTTGTTGCCCTTCCGAATGACGAAATGAAAGGCAGAATAATAGGAAGAGAAGGCAGAAACATACGTACTCTGGAAACGCTGACGGGAGTTGACCTCATAATAGACGATACTCCGGAAGCGGTAATACTCTCAGGTTTCGATCCGATAAGAAGAGAAGTTGCAAGGATAGCATTGGAAAAGCTAATAGTTGATGGTAGGATACACCCTGCAAGAATCGAAGAAATGGTTGAGAAAGCTAAAAAAGAAGTTGAGAACAATATCAAAGAGGAAGGCGAGCAAGCTACTTTCGAGACATCAGTTCACGGTCTTCACCCTGAATTGGTAAGATTACTCGGAAGATTGAAATACAGAACCAGCTACGGTCAGAATGTGTTAAAGCATTCTATCGAGGTTTCGTACTTAGCAGGACTCATGGCTTCAGAGTTGGGATTAGATCCTACCGCAGCCAAGAGAGCCGGATTGCTTCATGATATAGGAAAGGCAGTAGACCATGAGGTCGAAGGTCCGCACGCTACAATAGGTGCCGACATTGCTAAAAAGTATCATGAGTCTCAAGTGATAGTCAATTCAATAGCAGCTCATCATGGAGATGTGGAGTATGAATCAATAGAGTCAATTCTGGTTCAGGCGGCAGACGCAGTATCTGCGGCAAGGCCTGGCGCTAGAAGAGAAACTCTTGAAGCATACATAAAGAGACTGGAAAAACTTGAAGAAATCGCTAATTCATATGAAGGCGTAGAAAAGTCATATGCCATTCAAGCGGGAAGAGAAATCAGAATTATGGTAAAACCAGAAGTAGTTGACGATGTAGCAGCTTTGGAAATGGCAAGGAATATCGTCAAGAAAATAGAATCTGAACTGGAATATCCTGGTCAGATCAAGGTGAATGTAATAAGAGAAACAAGAGCAGTTGATTATGCTAAATAACAACAATTAACAATTAATTCCTTTTAAATTTTATTATTTATAAAGTTTAAGAGGAATTTTTATTTTTTTGTAGAATATTATATAAATGGTAATTTTAGCATAATTAGTTTATATCAATAACGGGAGGTTGAAAATGGAAATATTGAAAGTATCAAGTAAATCCAGCCCAAATTCAGTAGCAGGCGCATTAGCGGGAGTTTTAAGAGAAAAAGGATCTGCGGAGATACAGGCAATCGGCGCAGGCGCACTTAACCAGGCAGTTAAAGCTGTGGCCATTGCAAGAGGTTTTGTAGCACCTAGCGGTATAGATCTTATATGCATACCGGCATTTACAGATATATATATTGACGGAGAGGAAAGGACCGCAATCAAGCTCATCGTTCAGCCAAGATAATTGTTAAATTGAGATAGGGGACTTGAAATTTGATCAAGTCCTTTAATTATTGTCATTTTTATGGTACATTAGAGGGTGTTAAGATTTCTGACTGGAGGATACAATGAATTTATTTGCGCTACTAAAACTGATGAGACCAAAGCAGTGGATAAAGAACTTCTTTGTCTTTGCTGCTATAATTTTTTCCGGTAATTTTCTCGATGCAAAGCTGCTGTCTTCAAACATGCTGACCTTTGCATTGTTTTGTCTAACATCGTCGTCGATCTACATAGTTAATGACATAGTGGACATTGAAAAAGACAGGGCTCACCCTACGAAGAAGTTCAGGCCGCTCCCGAGCGGAAAGATATCAGTGGGCACTGCAATGATGTGCTGCGCGGCTCTTGTAGCCACTGTGGCCCTCATATCCTATGCCTATCTCGACCTAAGGATATCCGGGATATACCTGCTCTATTTCCTGATGAACATACTGTACTCTTTTATCCTTAAGAATATTGTAATCATCGATGTAATGACAATCACCCTTGGATTCGTTCTGAGGGTCGCAAGCGGAGGCTATGCTACGGGAGTTCAGGTGTCAACCTGGCTTTTCCTCTGCACTATTCTGTTATCACTCTTCCTTGCCCTCAATAAGAGAAAAAGCGAGATAATTACGCTTAAGGAAGGCAGCGTTTCTCACAGGAAGATACTCGAGGAGTATTCAGTAAGCTCCATAGACAAGATGCTGACAACCGTAACTCCCTCGATACTCATGGCTTACTGCCTCTACACCTTCAGCTCCACCCAGAGCAGGACCATGATGTTGACTATCCCTTTCGTCCTGTACGGTGTTTTCAGGTACGAATACCTGATAGACAAAGAGAACATAGGCGGAAAGCCGGAGGATGTTTTCTATAAAGACATGCCTTTCCTGATAGACATGCTTTTGTGGGGCGTATCCGTGCTTATCATAATATATCTAAAACTATAGGAAAGAGAGAACTCGATGGATTTTTACAGCTTAAAAAAATACAAATATAACAAGTTTGTTCTCTTGGCTGGATTGGTATTCTCAATAATATGGATCCTGCTTGTAGACACAAAACCGTTTTCCGACTTCCAGTATTACTATGACGTTGCTGTCAATGTGGCCAGCGGCCTTCAGTGGGGAAACACTTATACTGCAGTGGGCTACTCGATAATCCTCGGAGGTTTGTTCAAGATTTTCGGTGCAAGCCTTATGACTGCGAAGATCTTCAACATATTTCTCATAACACTGAACAGCATACTTTTCATAGAGATACTCGACCGGGTGAACCTGAAGGACCTGGACGTCAAGATTATTTTCACCCTGTTCGTCCTTTTCCCGAACAATATCTTCTATGCCGGACTGATAGCAAATGAGCTGATATTCACGACCTTGCTGTTCATATGCACCCTTGTGTACTTCAGCAACTTCAAATACAAGTACATGGTTCTCGGGATCCTCACGGGAATAAATACAATAATAAAGCCTTTCTTCATCGTATTTTTCTTCGCGATTTTCCTTGTCGATCTGCTGAAGGAAAGGAAATTCCTGGCCGCATCAAGGAACTCGCTGATAGTGCTGCTTTTCTGCTGTATAACAATCAGCCCTTGGATATACAGGAACACGAAGCTGGTAGGCCAGTTCACGTACGTGTCCAACAACTCCGGCATTGTCCTGTATATAAACAACAATTCCCAGAATGATACCGGAAGATGGATGGCCGCATCAGACGTGGAGAATTCAGTGGTCGAAACCCAGGAGTATATCAACGCGAACATGACCGAAAAGAACAAGATGCTCAGCGCTGCAGCTAAGGAATGGATAGCAGCTCATCCCGGGGAGTTTTTGAACCTTGGCATGAAGAGGCTCAGCAACACTTTCCTGTACGGGGATGATGCATATTACAGCGCAAACGGAAGCAGTCTGACAGATGCACAGAAGGACCAGCTATACACCTATACAAACAATTACAGAAAATTTATTTTTCAACCAGCTATATTATGCATACTCCTATACAGTATAATAATATTGTGGAGTATTATTAAAAGGAAAACCCACATGCTGAACAAGTTCAACCTGTATACGGCTGTGCTTTTCTACATGTTCACAGTGATATACTTTGCAACCGAAGGGCAGGGCAGGTACGCCTTCCCGATGATCTTCATTTTCGTGTACTATTTTTATCTGTTAATTTATTCAGTTATTACAAGGCAAAAGGTTTGATCGAACACTTATATAAATGGAGGAATATGTATGAATTTATCTAAAAAAGCAAAGAACATCCAACCTTCCGTAACTCTTGCCATAAGCGCAAAAGCTAACGAGATGAAATCAAAGGGCATCGACGTCATAGGCTTCGGTGTAGGCGAACCGGATTTCAATACCCCCCTGAACATTCAGGAGGCTGCAATAAATGCTATAAGAGACGGACGCACAAAATACACAGCTGCATCAGGGATACCTGAACTCAAGAAAGCTGTCGCTGCTAAATTCCTGAAGGAAAACGACCTTTACTACACAGAATCACAGATAATAATATCAACAGGAGCTAAACAGTGCCTGGCAAATCTGTTCCAGGCCGTCTTGAATCCCGGAGATGAGGTCCTTATACAGACTCCATACTGGGTAAGCTACCCCGAGCTTATTCAGCTGGCTGACGGCGTCCCTGTTTTCATCGGAACTGATGAGAAGGACAACTTCAAGCTTTCAATAGACAAACTCGAGGAAGCGGTGACCGGCAAGACAAAGATGATTCTGGTAAATTCGCCGAACAATCCTACAGGTACTGTATACAACAAAGCTGAACTGACTATGCTTGCGGATTTCGCCAAAAAGCACAACCTGATCATACTGGCAGACGAAATATATGAAAAACTCATATACGGCAACGAGGAGCATATCAGCATAGCAAGCCTCTCCGAGGACGCATACAAGAGGACTGTTGTAATAAACGGAGTTTCAAAATCCTTTGCCATGACAGGCTGGAGGATAGGCTATGCTGCCGGAAGCGAAGAGATAATCAAGCTCATGTCAAACATACAGAGCCACACCACATCGAACCCGTGCTCCATAGCGCAGTACGCCTCCCTGGAAGCCCTGACAGGCCCTACGGAAGCACAGACCGCTATGATAGAGGAATTCAGGAAGAGACGCAACTACATGACTGAAAGGATCAATTCAATCAACGGCATCTCATGCTGCGAACCTATGGGTGCATTCTATGTAATGATAAACATATCCAAACTGTTCGGAAACAAAGTTGAAGGGGTGCTGATTAACAACTCCATGACATTCTCCAGTTCGCTTCTTGAGCATGCTATGGTAGCCGTGGTGCCTGGAATAGCCTTCGGAGTAGACAACTATGTAAGAATATCCTATGCGACCTCAATGGAGAACATAATCAACGGCCTCGACAGGATTGAAGCCTATATTAAAAAATACTACAATGAATTTCAATAATAAACAATCGGGAGGACTGGAAATGTTAACAAAAGAAATGATAGTAAAAAGCTCTACAGGCCTGCACGCACGTCCGGCTACACTGCTGGTAAAGAAAGCATCGGGATTCAAATCCGACGTCTACATCGAGCACGAGGGCAAAAAGGCAAACGTGAAAAGCCTCATAGGGGTCCTTTCGCTGGGTGTCAACAAGGGTTCCAAAATAATTCTGTCCATAAACGGCGACGACGAGGCATATGCAATGGATGAGCTTGCTAAACTGATAGAATCATTACCTGAATAAATAATAAGAAAAGGCTCTTTTTGAGTCTTTTTTTGATTAAATCAGATAACTATTCTTTAAGGAGATAGAGATATGAAGAATAAGCATCTTAACCTTGTATTCCCGCAGTGGCAGGGTGGAGGAAAAGATCTGGAAACATACGACGGAGCCATGGAGCTTTGCCATAACTACCTTGAAGGAACGGAGCTTAGCGTTGTGGATGTCAGCAAGGCACCTATGGGCTCAGCCAGAAACAATATAATTGACTACGACCAGATACTCAGGCAGCTGAAACGCGCCAGACTGCTTCTGGACAGCGAACAGCCTGATACGATCTTCACCGTTGGAGGGGGATGCGACGCAGATATTCTGTCCGTCTCTTATCTGAATGCCAGGCTGGAAGGCGACATGACTCTGGTATACTTCGATGCCCACGGCGACATCCATACGCCTGAATCCTCGGAGACAAAACGCTTCTACGGCATGCCCGTCAGGGTGATGCTCGGCGAAGGGGACGAGGCTGTTGTGAGCCTGAACTACTCGACGCTGAACACCTCACAGCTGGTCATGCTGGGGGTGAGGGACCTGGACAAGGCTGAGAAGGTCTTCATACCAAGCCGTAATATAAGCGTTTTCGGTGTTTGCGAGGCAGAGCAGGACATCGATGCCATAATCAGAACCATAAGATCAAAGGGTCACAGGAACCTATACATCCATATAGACCTTGATGTTCTAGATCCTGAGGAATTCCCTCATACGCCGCTACGTGTCCCCGGTGGCATGAAGATGAGGACCATGATGGAGCTGCTGCGGATCCTCAACGATGAGTTCAGCATAGCAGGGATGGGACTGTTCGAATACAAGCCTTCAGGTATCAAGAGGATAGAGATTCTCGAGTATATAATAAGCATTGGCACAAATATATGTTCAGAATGACCGAAAGAAAGGGGGGATATCGCGGAATTCAGGTGAAAATGCCGTAAAAATACGAACATAATTAGTGAATGTTGAAACATTATATGCTATAATATGAATGTATTTAGGTAGATACTATTTTATATACGTATGGAGGTTTATTATTTTATGAGAAATACATACAATTCACCGTTAAACAAGAGGTATTCTTCAAAGGAAATGACGTATCTCTTTTCTGAGGAGAAAAAATTCACTACATGGAGAAAGCTCTGGGTTGCCCTTGCTGAAGCAGAGATGGAACTGGGCCTCGGAATAACACAGGAGCAGGTTGATGAACTTAAATCACATATAGATGATGTCAATTACGAAGATGCAGAAAAAAGGGAAAAGGAAGTGCGACATGACGTTATGAGCCATGTTTTCGCTTACGGCCTTCAGTGCCCTGCAGCAAAAGGGATAATCCACCTGGGTGCTACAAGCTGCTATGTGGGCGACAACACAGATGTCATAATCATGAAAGAAGCGCTTCTGCTCGTCAGGAAAAAACTGATAAACGTGATCAGCGCACTGTCGCAGTTCGCATACGAGTACAAGGATCTTCCTACGCTCGGCTTCACTCATTTCCAGCCTGCACAGCTTACAACTGTAGGAAAAAGGGCCACACTCTGGATACAGGACCTGGTTCTTGACCTCGAGAACCTTGATTTCACAATAGACAGCCTTAAGCTGCTGGGAGTTAAAGGAACAACTGGAACACAGGCAAGCTTCATGGAGCTTTTCGACGACAATGAAGAGCTTGTTAAGAAGCTCGATCAGATGGTGACCGAAAAGATGGGCTTCAAGGCCAGCTACATGGTTACCGGACAGACATACAGCAGAAAGGTTGACTCCATAGTCCTGAACACGCTGTCAGAGATAGCTCAGAGCGCTTACAAGTTCAGCAATGACATGAGGCTCCTGCAGCACCTTAAGGAAATGGAAGAGCCGTTTGAAAAGCACCAGATTGGATCCTCCGCAATGGCATACAAGAGAAACCCTATGAGATCAGAAAGAATAGGCTCTCTGGCTAGATATATTATAGTGGATGCATTGAATCCTGCAATCACCGCAGCTACACAGTGGTTTGAAAGAACGCTTGACGATTCTGCTAACAAGAGGATTTCGGTTGCAGAAGCATTCCTTGCTCTTGACGGAGTTCTCGACCTTTACCTCAACGTATCAAGCAACATGGTTGTATACGACAAGGTAATAACCGCTCACGTTAACAAGGAGCTCCCGTTCATGGCGACAGAGAACATTATAATGGAAGCTGTGAAAAGAGGCGGAGACAGACAGGAACTCCACGAAAGGATCAGGGTCCATTCGATGGAAGCAGCCAGGATGGTTAAGCAGGAAGGTTTGGAAAATGACCTGATCGAGAGAATCATATCGGATGATTTCTTCCAGATGACAAAAGAAGAAATCCTGAAATCGATCGACCCTAAGAAATATGTGGGAAGAGCTCCGGGCCAGGTGGTCGACTTCCTTGAAACCGAAGTAAATCCGATACTCAAGGAGAATGCGGATCTTCTCGGAGAGAACGCTGAGATAAACGTATAAAGGATCAAATCGATTCTGTTGAAAAAAACGAAATCAGAATTCAAAACAACGGGGAAAAGTGCGACGCGCTTTTCCTTTTTTCGTTTTTTATGGAAGCTGGCGTCATGGTCAGTACCCATTACTATTGCAAGCGATTTGAAGGCTCCTCTTTGACGTTTTATTATTTCGGGAAATACACATTTCTTAGAATCATGTTGACTTGCGCCGTGTTTTGTGGTAAAATATAAGTGTACAGACTATACCCTAATCAAGGCGGTGAATTTAGTTGAACAATCAATATGACAGCCCCCTGCTTTCGGAACAGGATATGAAAATCATTAACGATACAGTTCTTACTTTGGCAGACCGGTTGGATCTGGATGATCTCAAAACGGCATTCAAAAAACGATCTTATTCCCCTGCCATCGAACAGATGTTCAAACTGCACAAAAACAGCTACTCCGCCTCAAGGATTGCCGAGATATATGGAATAAGCCTGAGGCGTGCCCAGAGCATATTAAAGGAGCTCGGACTGAACAGGTCAAAATCAGAAGCTCTTCTTATTTCTCCGAATGTGAACAGATGTTCTGCCGGTGATTCTTCCGACTTGTTTATTAAACGCAGGATACCGCTGGAAGAGCTCCAGCTTCCGGAGAGCCTGGAGGATTTCCTGAATTATCTCAATGTCATCAGAGCCAA
>JAGFXP010000095.1 GCA_017861315.1 Bacillota bacterium
AATCGGTCTGGAAATACATGCGGAACTGCATACAAAATCTAAAATATTCTGCTCCTGTTCTACGGAATTCGGCGCAAAACCAAATGCTAACACATGCCCAATATGCCTCGGGCTTCCGGGCACGCTGCCTGTCCTCAACGAGGAGGTTGTGAACCTGGCTGTGAAAGCAGGAACCGCATTGGACTGCAAAATCAACATGCTGAACAAGATGGACAGAAAGAACTACTTCTACCCTGACCTTCCCAAGGCGTACCAGACTTCACAGTTCGACCTGCCTATGTGCAGCGGCGGCTATGTTGACTCTCATAGAGATAGTTTCAGAGCCTGACATGAGATCCGTCGACGAGGCTGTCGAGTTCCTGAGGACGCTCAAGGGCGTGCTGGAATTCAGCGACATATCGGACTGCCGAATGGAGCAGGGCTCGCTGAGATGCGACGCCAACATCTCCATAAGAGAAGTGGGCTCCGATGTACTCAACACAAAGGTAGAGCTCAAGAACCTGAACTCCTTCAAGGAGCTGCAGAAAGCCCTTGAAAAGGAAGAGAAAAGGCAGCTCGAACTCTACAGCTTCGGCGAGCAGTTCAAGATAAAGCAGGAAACCAGGAGATGGGATGCCGGAAAAGGCAAGACAGTCTCGATGAGGTCAAAGGAAGAGGCCCATGACTACAGGTACTTCCCTGAGCCTGACCTGGTTCCGATAATAGTGAGGCAGGAGACGGTAGACAACGCCATAGCGACCCTCCCTGAGATGCCGAAGGCAAAGAAGGCGAGGTTCATGAGCCAGTACGGCCTGACCGATAAGGAAGCTGCCATAATCATAGACGACAGGGCCCTGGCAAAATACTACGAGGCTGCTGTAGCGGAAGGCGGAGACCCTAAAACCGCTGCGAACTGGGTTCTCGGAGACATCCTGAGACTCCTTAAGGAGAAGGACCTGTCAGCGGCAGCTATACCGGTTGCCCCGGTCGCCCTCGTAAAGCTCCTCGGCCTGATCAAAGGCGGACAGCTCAGCACCACCGCTGCCAAGGAAGTTTTCGAGGAGATGTTCGTAACAGGAAAGAGCGCCGACACTGTCGTTGCCGAAAAGGGCCTTGCCCAGATAAGCGACACCAGCGAGATCGAGAAGATCGCAGACGACATCCTCGACGCAAACCCTCAGTCCATAGAGGACTTCAAGGCAGGCAAGAAGCAGGCCGCGGGCTTCCTCATGGGACAGCTGATGAAGGCTTCAAAGGGAAAGGCAAACCCTAAGGTTGCCAAGGAGCTGCTGGACAGGAAACTGAGCGAAAGATAAATACAGGCATGATGAAGGCCGCCATCCCGTTGAAGGATGGCGGCCTTTTGCCGCTCTTTATCACTGCGCTGCCTTTTTGAGTTCCTCGACAGCCTCTGCGACCGCTCCGCTGTCTGCGCTGCTGGCCCTGCCCACTGTGCCTCCCAGCAGGTCCCATACGAAATTGTGGTCGTCGACTATCTGGCTGAAATCGCCCTGCTGCCACCTTTCGACTATCTGCCTGAGTTTTTTTGTCTTGGTGTTCACAGGCGCCTGATCCAGCATCCTGATCACCTTATCGATGTTGGTTTTATCCACATTTTCCTCGCCCCATTTCAAGCCGTCTTCGGCTTCGATCAGCGAGTTGCTCATCAGGTGTATCTCCTTAACGATGTCCTGCTCGTCAACATTTCCCGGGGAGGCGTCCGCAGTCCCGCTGGTATTGTTGCCGGTCTGGCTTGTACCTCCCCTGTTCCCTTTCATCCCCATGTCCGTGAGCACGTACGCTCCTGCAAAAACGGCTGCCATAAGCGCAACAGCTACGGCAGCGTATATTATATGTTTCCTCTGCATATTTAAGCCTCCAGCAATCCGACTTGTTCATTGATAATATTTTACAACAGAACCCCGCATATTGCCAATATTTTCTTCCAATGCAAAGAACTTCATGTCCGGGTTTTGCGCCGGAATGAAGTTCTTTCTGCAATATCCTCTTATTTTAGGACCGATTTGACTTTCCATATTTCCTTTGCGTACTCCGCGATAGTGTTGTCGCTTGAGAACCGTCCCGAGCACGCCGTGTTCACTAGGCTCATCCTCTGCCAGTTCTCCTTGTCCCTGTACAGGCCGTCTATCCTGTTCTGGGCGTCTACGTAGGCTGCGAAGTCCTTGAGGACATAGTATTCGTCGTTCAAAGGTATCAGGTACCTCATGATATCGTTGAACTCCTCGTTGGCAACGTTGAAGAAGCCGGTTGTGAGCTGGTTCACTATCCTCTGGAGCCTTAAGTCGCCCTTGAGGATATCCATGGAGGAATAGGAGCAGCCCCTGTTGAGGTCCAGCACCTCCTGCACCGACATGCCGAATATCACCATGTTCTCGGGACCGACCGCCTCGCTTATCTCGACGTTGGCTCCGTCCATGGTTGCCAGCGTTACTGCGCCGTTCATCATGAACTTCATGTTTCCCGTTCCGGAAGCTTCCTTGGAGGCTGTGGATATCTGCTCGCTTACGTCTGCCGCAGGTATTATCCTCTCGGCCATGCTGACCCCGTAGTTCTCCATGAAGAGAACCTTTATCCTTCCGTCCACAGTCCTGTCGTTGTTCACCTTCTCCGCGACGCTGTTTATGAGCTTTATGACCTGCTTTGCCAGGTAATAGCTCGGCGAGGCCTTGGCTGCAAAAATGAATGTCCTCGGAACTATGTCGATGGCCGGGTTGTCCAGGATCCTGTTGTACAGGTCCATTATGTTCATCACGTCCATCAGCTGCCTTTTGTAGGAGTGAAGCCTTTTCGCCTGCACATCGAAAACTGAGTCGGGGTCTATGTGGATCCCGCGTTTTTTCATTACGTAGTTGGAGAAATCGATCTTGTTGGCCTTCTTTGCCTCCGCCAGCTTCTGCTGGACCGCCCTGTCGTATTCGTAGTCCTTGAGCTTGATGAGGTCGTTGGGCTTCTTGATCCAGGAATCCCCTATCACCTCGGTGACAGCGGAGGAAAGCCTGGGATTTGCCTTCAGCAGCCATCTCCTGTGGGTTATTCCGTTCGTCTTGTTGTTGAACCTCTCCGGGTAAAGGCTGTAGAAGTTGCTCATGACATCGTGCTTCAATATCTCCGAATGGACCCTGGCGACGCCGTTTACCGAGTGGCTTCCCACCACGGCCAGCCTTGCCATGTGCACGCAGCCGCTCTCGATTATGGAGACGTCCTCCGCCCTGAGCCCTGGCACCTTGTACTCGTTGAAAAGGGAGTACATGAGCCTTTCGTTTATCTCGTGCACAATCATGAATATCCTGGGTACCACCTGACTGAACATCTTGACCGGCCACTTCTCCAGCGCCTCGGACATTATTGTGTGGTTTGTGTATGCCACTGTGTTCACGGTGATATCCCACGACTCTTCCCAGCTCAGGTTATGCTCGTCCATAAGGAGCCTCATGAGCTCCGGTATCGCAAATGCGGGATGGGTGTCGTTGATGTGGATGGCCACGTGCTTGTGGAATTCGTTTATCGGCAGGCACTGCTTAAGGTAGTCTTTTATTATTGACTGGAGCCCCGCAGACACGAAGAAGTATTCCTGCTTCAGCCTGAGCACCTTTCCCCTGTCGTTGGAGTCGTCCGGGTAAAGGACCTGGGATATTGAGCTAACTATGCTCTTCGACTCAAAGGCCTTCGAATATTCGCCCTGGGAGAACGCCGAGAAGTCGAACTCCTGGTCCACGTTTTCCGCGCTCCACAGCCTCAGCTTGTTCACTACCCCGTTTTCGTAGCCCACAACACTGATGTCGTAGGGCACGGCTTTTATGCTTTCGGTGCCTGAATACAAGGGTTTGATCCTCCCGTCAGCCGGCTGCAG
>JAGFXP010000096.1 GCA_017861315.1 Bacillota bacterium
ATCTGGGCGGCATCGCAAAGGGCTATGCGGCAGACGAGGTCAGGCGCATCCTTCTGCAGCACAAGGTAAGCAACGCGCTGATAAACCTGGGCGGCAACATAGCTGCGATGGGCCTCAGGGAAGACGGCATGCCCTGGCAGATCGGGATCCAGAACCCATTGTCGGCCAGAGGAGAATATATAGGAACAATCGAAGCCGCTGATCAGACAATCGTGACCTCGGGGAGCAACGAACAGTTTTTCATAAGGGACGGGGTCCGCTACCACCACATAATCGATCCGCGCACAGGCTGCCCGGCGGACAGCGGGCTGCTTAGCGTGACGGCAATATGCAGAGACTCGGCTGATGCCGATGCACTTACCACCGCCATCTTCGTGTCTGGCATTTCCGAATCGGTGAATATGCTTAAAAGCGCCGATGCGCAGGCCATATTCGTAACAGAGAGCAAGGACCTGTTTTTGACTGACGGGCTGAGAAATAAGTTTAAAAGGAGTTATTCTTGATGAAAAAACAAAAAATTTCCATGATGAAAATAATCAGGCATACCGTGCAGATCATATTTTTTATAATTCTGCCGGGGCTGTACATAAACGCGTTCAGCGGCATAAAGGAGATATACACGTCCGTTCTTGGAGGAAGCTTCGATGCTGTCCAGATGCTCCCGCAGCTGGTTGAAGCCATAGTCATCATCCCCTTCACGGCACTTTTCGGCAGGTTCTTCTGCGGATGGATGTGTGCATTCGGCTCCTTCGGCGATTTCATGTACGGCCTTTCAAGAAGATTTTTCAAGGTCAGGTTCAGGATGGACGAAGGGCTGGATCGGGCGCTCAAATACGTCAAATACGCGGTTCTCCTGTTTCTTGTTGCTGTGCTCTGGACATTCAACAGCGAGGTTTTCGACAACATGAGCCCCTGGGACGCCTTCGGCATGCTGACTACAATAGGCAAGGCTCCTGCGATATCCTATGTTGCAGCCAACCTGGCCGTGGGCCTGATCCTCTTCCTGCTGATAACCGCAGCCTCATTCTTTGTAGAAAGGTTTTTCTGCAGGTACCTCTGCCCGCTGGGTGCGGTTTTCGCCTTGACTTCGAAGCTCAGGATCGCGAAGATAGGCAAGCCCAAGTCTAAATGCGGAGCCTGCCGCATCTGCACAAGCAGCTGCGCCATGGGCATCCCGCTGTACAAGACCGACGGTGTCGGCAGCGGGGAATGCATCCAGTGCATGCGGTGCGTCTCGGTCTGCCCTCGCAAAAATGTGTCGCTTAACGTTTCCGAGACGGACGTGCGCCCTGCCGCCGCAGGCATCGCAGTGGCCGCCGCCATGACGGGTCTTTACTATGCCGGCAGCATAGGCGCGAACGCAGTCGCAGCCTCAAGCGCCGGTGCCGAAACGAGCTTCTCGGTCACGTCCCAAAGCAGCCAGAGCGCCTCGGACAGCCTCTACCTCGACGGCACCTACACGGGAACAGGCACAGGCTTCAGGGGCGCCACCACAACGGTATCCGTAACCGTCAAGAACGGGCAGATAACCGACATAGAGACTGTTTCCCACGGCGACGATGCGCCTTACTACAGCAGGGCATTCTCCAGCGTTGTCGAGCAAATCATAGACAGCCAGTCTACTGATGTAAATGCTGTTTCGGGAGCAACCTTCAGCAGCGACGGCATCATGTCTGCCGTGGATGATGCGCTGTCTGGCGCAAAGGTCACGAGCACTGCAAGCAGCTCGACCAGCAGCACTGCTTCAACCAGCTCAGGCAGCACTTCGTCTAGCTCAACCAGCTCATCGAGCACAAGTTCATCATTATCGGCAGATCAGTCTGCCTACAAGGACGGCACCTACGAGGGCTCCGGTACAGGCTTCAGGGGTGCGACGACTACGGTCTCGGTTACAGTTGAAAACGGCCGTATAACGGACATAACAACCTTGTCTCACGGAGACGACGCTCCTTACTACAACAGGTCATTCTCCAGCGTGGTCCAGCAGATCATAAACAGCCAGTCCACGGACGTCAACGCGGTTTCAGGGGCAACCTTCAGCAGCAACGGCATCATGTCGGCTGTGGAGGATGCGCTGAACCAGTCCTAATAAAAAAACAAGGTAGTCAGCGATGACTACCTTTATCCATATCAACCCATAATTTGTATGCAGGTTTCCTCGCCTTTTCGAAAGCCTCAGCCTTGATCACCTCTCCGACCCTGATATCCAGTTTCATAAAATCTGAGAGTAAGGGCACCAGAAGCTCCTCTCAACGAGGTTTTCCGGTGCCCTTGAAAGTTCATTTTACCTTTTCCACTCTATGTTGTCGCCCCTGGTCATATCCACCTCGTAGCCTGCGTCCCGGATCTTCGCCGTTATCGCCCTCAAGGACTCTGCCGCTTCGTCGCCGGTGCTCACCTTGTTGTCATACAGGAGATATTTCTTCCTGACTTCTGAAGGGGACAGATTAGGCATGATGACGTTCGCTCCAGCATCGAAGCCCATTTCCCGCCCCTTCGGATCTATTGTGCCCAAAGCGGTTGTGGCGGGTATGAGCGCCTTGGGAAGCATCAGCCTGACCAGCGCAATCATCACCAGCGTCATCTCCAGCGTGCCATGGCTTTCATCCCTGAAGTCGGTCTCCTTGTGGGGTATGAACGGACCCAGGCCCACCATGTGAGGATTGAGCTCCTTAAGGAAAAGGAGGTCGTCCACAAGGTTCTCCTTCGTCTGGTATGGCGAGCCAACCATGAAGCCCGAGCCCACCTGGTAGCCTATCTTCTTTAGGTTGTACAGGCATTCCTTCCTGTTCGCAAGGCTCATGGATTCAGGATGCAGCATCCTGTAGTGCTCTTCATCTGCAGTCTCGTGCCTCAGAAGGTACCTGTCCGCGCCTGCATCGAAGTATTTTTTGTAGGATTCGTAGGGCTTCTCGCCTAATGACAGGGTGATGGCGCAGTCCGGGTAGTTTTCCCTGATAGCCTTGACTATTTCCACCAGCTTGTCGTCGGTGTAGTGCATGTCCTCCCCGCCCTGGATCACGAATGTTCGGAATCCAAGCTCGTGTCCCGTTTTGCAGCAGCTCAGTATGTCTTCAAGGTTCAGCCTGTACCTTTCAGCATTTTTGTTGCTTCGTCTTATTCCGCAGTAGTAGCAGTCGTTCTTGCAGAAATTGGTCAGCTCGATGAGTCCTCTCATGAAGACCTTGTTCGAGTAATTCTTTTCGGTTGTCTCTTTTGCCTTCCGCATGAGATATGACTTTTCTTCTTCCTTTATGTTTTCGACCAGATAAAGCAGCTCTTCCCTTTCTGCATTGTTTGTCTCGTAAAGCTTGTCTATGATCGCGATTATATCCATTATTTCCCTCCAACGGCAACATTATTGATTGATAAAATTATAACATTCTGCGTTGCAGTAATCAACCGTATTCGATAATAATTATCAAGTGATTATGATGTTCATTTAGCCTTTCATCAGTTCCCTCACTACTTCCCCGGCAATTATCATCCCCGCTACCGGAGGAACGAAGGGCATGCTGCCCGGGGTCTGCCTTTTGGCAATGGTTCCGCAGCTGACCGAGGCTTCCTTTTCCGGCTCTGCAGGCTGAAGCCTTATGGGCTCCTCCGTGGAGAACAGCACCTTGAGGCCATGTACTCCCCTTCTCTTGAGCTCCCGCCTCATAACCTTCGCCAGCGGGCATATATCGTGTCGATGGCGTCCACGACGTAATCAGCATCCTGCGGGATGAGCTCCCCAAGGTTATCCGCAGATATGAAATCCTTGTGCGTCTCCACGCGACATTCCGGGTTTATCCTCGCTATCCTCTCGGCCATGACGTCCACCTTGTACCTGCCGACGGTGCTGTGGTCTGCAATTATCTGCCTGTTGATGTTGCTTGGTGCCCGATGCCTGAGCGCGCCAGAGCCTCTGCCGCAAAGCTTCCCACTCCGCCGATGCCCAAAACTACAACCTTGCTGTCCTTTAATTTCCTTATGTTTTCCTTGCCGATCAGCAGCTCAACCCTTGATAATTCATGCTCTGCCATAAAACGCGCCTCCTTCCCTAATATTTTCCCTTGCCTTGCTTCAGGCCTTCGCCGACGTACTTTGCGTATTCAACAGCCGAGAAAAGCGAATGGTCCCTGTAGTTTCCGCATTCCTTCGCGGTCACGGCAGGCACCTCGGTTGACTCGACCACCTTGTCAAGAGCAGCGATAAGTGCCTTTTTCATGTCCTCCTCGCTTACGTCTCCCCAGATTGTGAGGTAAAAGCCCGTCCTGCAGCCCATCGGCGACATGTCTATGATCCCGTCGATCTCCTCCCTCAGGTAGCCTGCAAGCAGGTGCTCAAGGGTGTGTATCGCAGCTGACGGCATGGTTTCCAGGTTTGGCTGCACGAACCTCAGGTCGAACTTCGTCACATAGTCCCCCTTCTCCCCCTTGAACAGCCCTGCCTTTCGGACGAACGGCGCAACTATTTTTGTATGGTCAAGTTCAAAACTTTCTATCTTCATCGACATTTCCTCCTGAATTGAAAGATGCGGGCAATTGCTTGCCCACATCTATTATATCCTAATTATGCTGTTTTATTAAGTGTCTTCTACACCAGCGCTTCGGAGTTGAATCCGGATTTGGCCTTGTTGAGCGCCTGGTCAAGGTCTGCGATAAGGTCGTCAGCATCCTCGATACCGATCGAAAGCCTGATCAAGTCGGGACCCACTCCCGAAGCTATAAGCTCCTCTTCAGTCATCTGGCTGTGGGTGGTGCTTGCAGGATGCACGACAAGGGACTTGGTATCCCCGACGTTCGCCAGAAGCGAGAATATCTCCAATGCATCGCTGAATTTCCTTCCTGCCTCGACACCGCCTTTGATTCCGAAGGTGAATATGGAGCCCGCCCCCTTAGGAAGGTACTTCTTTGACAGTTCGTAGTATTTGCTGCTCTCCAGCTCAGGGTAGTTTACCCAGCTTACCAGCGGATGGCTGCTGAGGAACTTCACAATTTTCCTTGTGTTCTCCACATGCCTCTCAACCCTCAGCGACAGGGTTTCTATTCCCTGTATAAGAAGGAATGCGCTGAGAGGGCTCAGGCAGGCGCCCATATCCCTGAGAAGCTTTGTTCTGGCCTTTGTTATATAGGCCAGCGGCCCTAAAGCTTCAAAATAGTTCAGTCCGTGGTAGCTCTCGTCAGGAGTTGTGAGGCCGGGGAATTTTCCGCTGGCAGCCCAGTCAAATCTGCCTCCGTCAACTATTACTCCTGCAATAGTGTTGCCGTGGCCTCCTATGAACTTCGAGGCAGAGTGGACAACTATGTCTGCGCCGTGCTCGAAAGGCCTGAGAAGGTATGGCGAAGGAAATGTGTTGTCAATTATCAGCGGGATTCCGTTCTCGTGAGCGATGTCGGCAACAGCCTGTATGTCTACGATGTTTATGCCCGGGTTTCCAAGGGACTCAATATATACCGCCTTAGTTTTCTCGTTTATGGCCTTCCTGAAGTTTTCAGGATCGTCAGGATCCACGAAAGTTGTCTTGATACCGTACTGCGGAAGCGTATGCTGCAGCAGCGTGTGGGTTCCTCCGTAAATAGTGATTGCAGCCACTATCTCGTCGCCGGCGCCTGCTATGTTAAGAATTGAGTAAGTCACCGCGGCCATTCCGGAAGCAGTTGCCAGCGCCCCTACGCCGCCTTCAAGCGCTGCAATCCTCTTTTCGAAAACATCGACAGTCGGATTCCCAAGCCTTGTGTAGATAGGGCCTGATTCCTTGAGTGCAAAAAGGTCCGCCG
>JAGFXP010000067.1 GCA_017861315.1 Bacillota bacterium
GAGAATTCGCTTCTCACGCTTCAGAAGGTGCTTCCTGTATTCGAGGCCCTGGAGGACTGGTCCTTCGAGCCTGTCAAGGAAGCATGCATGAAGCTCGTTGAAGAGATGGGCGTAAAGAACGGAGTCGTTCTCTGGCCTATAAGGACAGCGCTGTCAGGAAAGCAGTTCACGCCTGGCGGGGCATTCGAAATAGCAGAAATCCTCGGCAAGGAAGAATCCCTGAAGAGAATAGCTGCCGGAATAAAGCTGCTGGAAGGCTAATAAAGACAAATGCCGGGCAATCTGCAAATGATTGCCCGGCATATTTTTTTATGCCTCTGTTTCCGTTTCCATCTCAGGTTCAGCCTTCAGAGGAACCTTGTACATGTAGTTCAGCTTGTTCCAGTTCACGTATATGAGGAACAGGCTGACTATGTCCTGCTCGTTGTAGGCGAGTATCTTCTCGATCTTCTGCCTCGGTATCCTGTGGATATACTCCTCATCCTTGATCAGCTTGCTGAAGGTCTTGGCCAGGGTTGAGCCGCTTATAAGCTCCTCTCCCCTGTCTATCTCGAACACCTTCTCCAGTGCTTTGAGCCCTATCCCCGCCTTCTTCTCCTTCTCGTACTGCCTCTGAAGGTCGAGATGCCTGAACTCATCGTCTATAGAGAAATCGATGCCGTATTTTTTAAAAAGGTGCCTTATAACAGTGAAGTCGTTGTTTCCCGAGAATGTCACTATGTGGCTCTTCTCTTTCTTGATCCTCATGTCCTCGAAATAGTCCCTTGCCATGTCAAGGATCTCAAAGGAATCCATTTCATTTTCTATCATGTACTGGGTTATCCGCAGCTCGCGTTCCTTTTCCTCGTAATAGCAGCAGCCGAAGACGCCCAGACATATAGGCACCCTGTAGATGTAATGCTCAAGGTCAAAGAAAAGCGCATCGTTGTAAACCGGCTTCCCTTCTTCGGCTATGAGTGAATCGTCTTCACAGAAGCCTTCAACCTTTATCCTTTTATCACGTATAATCACAATATCACTCTCTCTAGGTTTGGTCCACCCTCAATTTATATACCATATCTTTTCTCTCAACAACAATCTGAAGCCTTTCTGCAAATTCCGGAACCTCCTTGACCTGCTCGATCAGCTCCCTTGTTGGATTGATTGTCGTGGGATACCTCACCATTTTGAGCATATTGAAATCTCCCGAGGTATCACCGTACGCGTAGCTTTTATGCAGATCTATGTTGTATTTCTTTATGAAGCCGTCGATCGCATTTTTCTTGCTGTCGGAGTCCCACATGGGGACAACCTCACCGGTGTAGTAGTTATCGCTGTTGAGCTTGTATTCCGATGCAGCGAAGTCGTAGAAGCCGTATTTCTTTGCAAATTCGCTTATGAACTCGGTTGGGCTGCCCGATATGGATATTACCTTGTGGCCCTGCGCCTTATGCCATTTAATCCTGTCCCTCGTGTAGACATATACCCTCTCGCCTTTCTGATTCACTATGTTCCTTGCGATGAACTCCATCTGTGTCTTGTGGAGGCCCTTCACGGAATCCATGAATATTTCCATCATCTTCATCATATAGTTGTCGTAGTTTCCCTGTCTTTTTTTCCAGTTCTCGAATTCAGGCATGACCTCTCTGTACCACCTGTCCATCTCGACAATTTCATATGTAACAAATTTTTTAAATATCTCCGATATGAGACCCTCCCTGAACAGGGTGCCGTCAATATCAAAAAATGCCGCTGTACTCATGAGTATCCCTCCAGTCTCTCTATGACCCGTTTGCTTTCATTTACAGTATATTATACCATCAAATGCGGCCTGTTGTTAACTGTATAATTTTTTCATTACAGTTGACAACGATTCTCAATGATGTTATTATAAGAATGGATTAAATGAGAATGATTTTCATTATGAGGTGGTTAATATGAGTATAACAGATTTAAAGCTTGGTGAAAAAGCATATATAGATTCAATAAGCGGAGACAGCAAGCTGATGAAGAGGCTTATGGCTCTCGGATGCACCGAAGGGACAGAGGTCTGTCTCAAGAACTGCGCTCCTTTCGGAGATCCGCTTGTAATAAACCTGAGAGGATGCGACTTCTGCATCAGAAAAAAAGACGCGAAAAACATATCAATAAAGGATAATCTTTAAGGAGGACAAAATGAAAACCGCAGCACTGATAGGCAACCCTAACGTAGGCAAAACTTCCCTGTTCAACAGCCTCACAGGATCAAACCAATATGTGGGCAACTGGGCAGGAGTAACAGTAGAAAAAAAAGAAGGCTTCATGAATGAAGACCTGAAAATCGTAGACCTTCCCGGTATTTACGCAATGGATACATTCTCCAGCGAAGAGAAAGTTGCCAAGGAATTCCTGGCTTCCGGAGAAGCCGACTTCATAATAAACATAGTAGACGCTTCAAATCTCGAAAGGAACCTCTATCTCACAACACAGATAAAAGAATACAACACCCCTATCCTTCTGGTATTGAACATGATGGACGTTGCGGCGGCAAAGGGCCTGGAAATAGATACAGAGCTGCTTTCAAGAAAGCTTGGGGTAACAGTCGTAACCATATCAGCCTCCAAAGGTAAAGGGCTGGATGAGTTAAAAAGCCTGCTTGACCGAGGCGATTTTTTAAGGGTACCAATTGAGAATGATTTTCAATTTCAAGACGAAAGGGAAGCCTATGACTATATATCCGGGATACTCTCGGCCGCAGTAAAAAAGAAGGACGAGCACAAGCGCACGAATACAGAGAAGATCGACAAGGTGGCCCTGAACAAATTCCTCGCCTACCCTCTTTTCTTTCTCATCCTGTGGCTGATCTTCGAATTGACCTTTTCCTGGGTCGGGCAGCCTCTAGCTGGCTACCTCTCCTATCTGGTGGACGATGTTCTTGTTCCGGCGCTGGGATCGCTCCTGAGCAGTTCCAGCCCGTGGTTCAGCTCGCTCATAATCGACGGAATCATAGGAGGCGTAGGCTCCGTAATCGTGTTCCTGCCGGTAATAATGACACTGTTCCTCGGCATATCCTTCCTGGAGGACTGCGGCTATATGGCAAGGGCCGCCTTCATAATGGACAAGGCCATGAGGAAGATGGGGCTTTCAGGAAAGGCCTTCATACCCATGATCGTGGGCTTCGGCTGCTCTGTGCCGGGAATAATGACCGCCAGGACGCTGGAGAGCGAAAAAGACAGAAAGCTGACTGCGCTGCTGGTGCCGCTGATGTCCTGCAACGCAAGGCTTCCAGTCTACGCTTTGTTCGCTTCCGTTTTCTTCCCCGGCAGGGAATCGGCAGTGGTATTCTCTCTCTATCTGCTTGGAATTCTGCTGGCGTTCCTCCTGGGGATGCTGTTCAAGCGGACCATATTCAAAAAGGATGAGGAGCCGTTCATAATCGAACTCCCTGAGTATAAGGCTCCGGAGCTCAAAAACCTGATGAACCACACCTGGGATAAAGGAAAGGACTTCCTCAAAAAAGCCGGTACACTCATATTCTCTGTCTCGGTGGTGGTATGGTTACTGTCGAACTTCAACTTCGGCGGCATGACCGACATAAACAACAGCATCCTGGCATCATTAGGCGGTTTTGTAAGCCCCGTATTCGCCCCTCTGGGCTTTGCATCCTGGCAGAACGCCGTCTCCCTCATAACGGGACTCATGGCCAAGGAGGTAGTTCTCGGAACGATGGGAGTAATCTACGGAGGCAGCCTCGCAGCTGCCCTGCAGAGCCAATTCACGCCTGCATCAGCATACTCCTTCCTTGTGTTCGTGCTCCTGTATACGCCTTGCGTATCTGTAATCGCGACAATGAAGAAGGAATTCGGAAGCTGGCTGGCCGCGTTTTCCGTGACCTACCAGCTGGTCCTGGCATGGATAGTCTCGGCGCTTGTGTACAGGATTGCCCTGCTGGTAATGTAAATAATCAAGGAAGGTGAACTTATGTATATAGAGATAATAGCTACCGTGATAATCTTCTCGCTGGCAGCGGTCATTTTCTACAAAAACGTCAAAAGGAAGGCATCGGGAAAATGCGACTGCAGCAGCTGCTCAAGCCACTGCCCTTATTACAAAGAGAAAAAGGAAGACAAATAGGCAAACGCCGGAGCGCATATCGATATGCGCTCCGGCGTTTGTCATCAGTAGCTGTTCTGGGCAATGCCTTCAAGCTCCAGGCTGTCCATACAGCCGTTGAGTATCCTGTCTATCATCTTCGAAGCGGCTTTTTTTGAAAGCCTGCTTATGTTTGTGTTCAGGTCGATGCTGTTTTTATGGAGCAGCGCTTCCAGGTATTTTGACTGCTTTGCTGTTATGCAGTCAGCCCTTGCTACCCCGGAATCGATCATGACCCTTGCCGCGAATTTGTGTATCTCCGGCAGGTTGAGCACATCCTCGTAGTTGTGCAGCATTATTATCCGCTTGAGCTCCTGGTCGGCTGTATCCAGGTACTGGTTGTAAAGGCCGACGCTCAGTCCGCCGTCGATCGTATCCATGCGGTTTATCCCGAGGAATTTTTCAACGGTTTTGAGGTTGCAGCGCTCCATGCCCAGCGATTTGTGATAAGGCCTTATCAGCCTGTAAAGGTCCACGTGCTCTGCCGGGAGGTCCGACTCTATGCCGTGCATCTGAAGCTTCTTCCTTATAAAGGGTTCGTCGAATGCGATCCCGTTGTAGGAGCACCAGGCATCCGCATCGGCAATGTCTTCAACGAAAAGCTCCAGCAGCTCTTTCTCCTCGCTGAGGCTGTCGGCGAAAATCTGCTTTATGACAAATTCTCCGCGGTCGAACCTGCCGTAGGAGATCAGCATTATCTTATCATTCACCTTGTCGAATCCGGTGGTCTCTATATCGAAATAGATCACACCGTCCTTTGCTGCGGCAACGCTATTGCCATTGTATATCTTTGTAACCATATGAGGCCCCGCTTACATCTTTTCGACAACTTCCAACCCTATTAGATACAAAGCATTCTTTAATACCTGGCAGGTTGCTTCAACCATCTTGAGTCTGGCGTTCTTAAGGCCGCTGTCCTCGATCCCAGATATCTTGTGCGCATTGTAGAATTTGTTGAATGCCTTTGCAACATCCACTGCGTACCTTGTGACAACAGATGGTTCAAATTTGTCTATGGAATGGTTTATTGCTTCTTTGAAGCCTTCGAGTGTCTTGATAAGCTCGAATTCCTCTTTTGAGCTGAGCTTGCTGTAGTCAGCCCCGCCCTCTATAGCATCCTGCTTCCTGAGTATGCTCTTGCCCCTTGCGTAGCTGTACTGCACGTACGGGCCTGTCTCTCCATCGAAGCTGAGCATTTCCTTCCAGTCGAATACTATGTCCTTCTCACGCCCGTTCTTAAGGTATGTGAACACCATCGCACCTACGCCGACTTTCTTTGAAACCTCCTCCTTGTTCTCAAGGTCGGGGTTCTTCTCGTTGATGATCTCCATGGTCTTCTCTATGGACTCGTTCAGGAGGTCTTCGAGGAAAATTACGTCTCCTCTTCTTGTGGAGAGCTTCTTGTCAGAGAATCTCACCAGGCCGAAACCTATGTGCCTGCAGTCGTCAGCCCAGTCGTGTCCCATTAGCTTGAGCGTTGTGAACACCTGCTTGAAGTGGAGCGTCTGGTCCATTCCCACCACGTAAAGGCTCTTGTAGAAATCATAGTTCTTCTTCCTGTACAGCGCGGCGGCAAGGTCTCTTGTGGCGTACATGGTTGCTCCGTCAGCCTTTTTTATGATGCACGGAGGCATGTTGTATTCATCCAGCATGACTACCTGTGCACCGTTGCTTGTTACCAGGAGGCCTTTGCTGTCTATCTCCTCGACGACCGGGTCCATCTTGTCGGAATAGAAGCTCTCTCCTGCGTTGGAGTCGAATTTTACTCCCAGGAGGTCATATACCTTCTGGAATTCCCTAAGGCTGAGCTCGCGGAAAGTGTTCCAGAGTTCAGTCTCCTCCTCCGAGCCGTCCTCAAGCCTTTTGAAGTATCTTCTTGCCTCATCGTCCAGTGACGGGTCCTTTTCCGCTTCGTCGTGGAATTTCACGTATATCCTGAGAAGCTCCTTGATAGGCTCCTTCTCAAGCTTTTCCTTGTCGCACCATTTTTTGTAGGCGTATATGAGCTTGCCGAACTGGGTTCCCCAGTCGCCAAGGTGGTTTATTCCTATGCATTTGTAACCTTCGAAGGACAGTATCCTGTACAGTGAATTGCCTATTGCCGTGCTGAACAGGTGGCCGACATGGAAAGGTTTTGCTATGTTCGGCGAAGAGAAGTCGATCGTGACATTCTTGCCTTTGCCGTCTTCCGATGACCCGTAGCTGTCCCCCTCGGCTAGTATCTTCTCTATAGTTTCCTTTGTGAATACCGATTTATCAACAAAGAAGTTCAAATAAGGGCCAAGGGCATCTACTTTCTCGAAGCCTTCCTTATTTATCTTTTCTGCAAGTTCTGCCGAAATCACGTTAGGCGCTTTTTTCAAGGTTTTTGAAAGCTGAAAACAAGGAAATGCGTAATCCCCCATCTCTGGTCTTGGCGGGATTTCAATAAATCTCATAATAGCTTCAGCTTCTGTTTCCGCTGCCAGACCGATTCTCTCGGCAACAATCTTTTTATAATCCATATCTTTCCCTCCTAAATATAAAAAACCGTCTCTCAAATAACAGAGACGGTTGTTAATCCGCTGTACCACTCTAATTGACAATTAAATTATAAGTTTTTTACAAACAACTTGTCAATAGATTTGGTGGATTTTATATTTATACGATTGGCTCCAGATATGCCTGGAAGTGTCTCAGGATCTCAGGTTCCCAGGTTATCTTGTAGCCTTTGACTGACGCCGCTCTTTCCTTTATTGCTATCAGGGCGTCCGCCATGATGTCGATGTGCGCCTGAGTGTAAACCCTTCTAGGTATAGCAAGTCTTGTGAACTCGAAGTCTGCCTTCAGCTGCTCTTTAGTATCAGGATCGTTGCCCAGCATGTAAGAGCCGATATCGCAGGCACGGATTCCCGCTTCCTTGTAAAGCTCTAATGCAAGCGCCTGTCCAGGGAATTCATTGTATGGGATGTGAGGGAACATCGCCTTGGCGTCAACGAACACTCCGTGTCCGCCTACAGGTGACTGGTATGCGATGCCTGCATCGTCAAGCCTTGCAGCCAGGTATTCCATCTGTCCGATTCTGTATTTAAGGTAGTCTTCGTCAAGTCCTTCGTAGAGTCCTATAGCAAGAGCCTCAAGGTCTCTTCCTGACAGTCCGCCGTAGGAGATGAAGCCTTCGTAGGAGATTGTCCTTACTTTGACCTTTCCAACGAGGTCATCGTTTTTCTTTATGCCTATGAGTCCGCCCATGTTTACTATTGTGTCCTTCTTAGCGCTCATTGTGAAGGTGTCTGCGAATCCGAACATTGTCTTTATTATGTCCTTTATTGACATGTTCTTGCACTCTTCTTCACGCAGTTTGCAGAAGTAAGCATTTTCTGCGTACCTTGCAGCGTCTATGTTGTAATGGATTCCGTATTTTTTGCAGATCGCAGCTGTTTCCCTTACGTTTGCCATTGAAACAGGCTGTCCTCCTGCAGAGTTGTTAGTGATTGTAGTGATTATGCAGCCTACGTTCTCAGGTCCGTACTGGATGATGAGCTTTTCAAGCTTCTCATTGTCCATGTTTCCTTTGAATGGCGCCCTTATTGACGGGTCTGCGGCTTCCTTTACTGTGCAGTCGATAGCTCTTGCTCCGGAAAGCTCAACATGCGCCCTTGTAGTGTCGAAGTGCATGTTTGAGATTGAGTACTTTCCTTCTCCTAAAAGGATTGGGAAAAGGACTTTCTCAGCAGCACGGCCCTGGTGAACAGGCTGTATGAATTCGTATCCGAATATATCCTGCCCTGCTTTAACGAGCTTGTAATAGCTGCTTGAACCTGCGTAAGCTTCGTCGCCTCTCATGATTCCAGCCCACTGCTCCTGGCTCATTGCGTTTGTTCCGCTGTCTGTCAAAAGATCTATATAGCAGTCTTCCCCTGCAAGGTAGAACACATTGTATCTTGCCTTCTTAAGCCTCTCTTCTCTTTCTTCTCTTGTTAAAACCTTTATGGTTTCAACCATCTTGATTCTGAACGGTTCCGGTATATACTTTACTCCCATTTATTACTACCTCCTCGTATTATCTGGTCTTTCTGACCACAAGGAAATAGTAACACTTTTTAAATAGTTTGAATAATGTTTACTTTTTATACTCCAGCTATAATCAAAAGTTATAACTGCCTTTTCAGTATCTCTATGAACTCAAGCAGCTTGGCCGGCAGGGTTTCATTTTTACGTTTTATCCATCCCATGCCTACCTGTATGTCGCAGTTTGCGATAGGTATTGACCTGATGCCTATCTCCTTTTCGAACTCCTCGTTCCACGTTGTTTCTATGCATACCATATCTGTGGTGTTGAGGAGCCTTATCCTGGTGAAGTAGTCGCTCACGAACATGGTCTTTTCGAACTGGGTGAAATGCACACCGTCAACCTCGAAGAGATAGGACAGGTTGGAAAAGTAATCGTCGGGAGCTCGCATCACTGTGCATTCCACCAGCTGCTCCATTTTGATTACTTCGTTGTCATACAGCGGGCTGTTCTTTCCCACATGCACGTACCAGGTGTCCCTGGCGAGCTCATTGTACTCCATATTCCTGGCTTTGAGAAGGCGCGCCACCTCCTTGTCCTGGACATCGTTGACTTCGATTATGCCTATGTCCGACTGGAGGTTTGCCACGCTGTCGATGATGCTCTGCACCCTTTCCTCCTTGAGCGTCACCTCTATGTGCTTCTCCCTGTTGTTTTTGTAGAATTCGCCCAGCACCCTGTAGAGCACAGGGCAGGGATATGCTGAAACGCTGATGTTGTCTGGGGCTTCCTCCCTGGAGATGCCCTGGATCATGTCAAGCTGCCTGTGCATGGTCTTTACGTATTTGTAAAGCCTGTATCCGTCCTCGGTGAGCTTGACGCCCTTGTTCGTCCTGTCAAAGATCCTTATGCCGAGCTCCTTCTCGAGATTCCTTATGGCCTTGCTCAGATTCGGCTGGCTCATGAAGAGAGCTTCGGCAGCCTTGTTCATGCTGCTGGTTTCCGCCACTTTTTCAAATATTATTAGCTGCTGCAACTGGATCATTTTTACCTCCAAAATCCCGTGATAAAACTATTATACCAGTATTTTCTGCAAAATTATAACCACCAATCAGCTTTTTCCAAACCGATTGGTGGTTATGCAAATCCTAACCCGATATTGTAGTTTGAGTTTTCTATTTCCTTCTCACCTTTTTCTTTTTGAATTATTACCGGTGCAGTTCCTGCATTTCGGTAATTATTTGCTGGTTAAGCCAGGAACATTCTTTTCATTCTCTCAGCATCCTTTAGGAGTACTGCCGCCTGTACCTACAATGTACCTATCGGCATCTTCCCTGTATAGCTGCGATCGAATGTTTTAATAGTAATCCTCAATTAATGTGTCCTATGACTTGACCCAGGTAGCCTTGGTCTGTACCTGGCAGCATTGACTTCATCTGATTGAGATGTCTGTTTGAAATTTTTCTTCTTAAACCTGCAACAGT
>JAGFXP010000097.1 GCA_017861315.1 Bacillota bacterium
GTGGTGGTCTCTTCCTATCATGATCGGCCCTATTTCGCCATTTCTGACCATCTCGTTGAATTTAAGCGCTATGTTCATTCTGCCGTAAGCATCCTGGTACAGTATTCTGGCCTCTGTTCCAACTACGAGCTTGTTCTTTTCTGCATCCTTGATCCACATATAGTTATCCCTGTCCTGCGCCCTCCTGTCAGGGTCTATACAGGACATTGCTGCATGGTCGGTCTTTATGAGGTCTTCATGGTCCCCGCTCAGGCAAACCCATCTGAATGGCCCATAGCCATAGTCGAACAGCTCCGGCCCCATTATGTCTTCTACATAGGAAGGGAATATGAAGCCGTCTTTCTCGTCAACGCCGTTCCTGGATATCTCAACTGCGCCGACAGCTTTCATGAAAGCGTTGCCGTAATCGAAGAAATAGGTCCCTTTCTCTACGAGTGTTTTTATCAGCTCAAAGTGGCGCTTCAGTGACTTGTCCACAAGCTTGCAGAAGCTTTCCCTGTCTTCATTCAGAAGCCTTGTCCTTTCCTCGAAGCTTACACCCTGCGGGCAATAGCCTCCGTCGTACACGGCATGGCAGGATGTCTGGTCAGACAGCATTTCTATCTTCTTATTGTTTTTGACTGCATACTCAAGCAGATCCACTATGTTCCCGTGGTAAGCTATGGATATCGCTTTCTTTTTGGCCATATGCTCCTGAGCTATGTCGAATATTTCATCAAGGTCTGAAGAAATCTTGTCAACCCAGCCCTGATCGTACCTTGTCATGATCCTCGAATAATCAACTTCTGCGATAATCCCTACAGCACCTGCTATGGTAGAGGCTTTCGGCTGAGCGCCGCTCATTCCTCCAAGCCCGGAGGATACAAACATATGTCCTTTTAAATCCTCATCATTTCCGACACCGAGTTTGAGCCTTCCCGCGTTGAGTATGGTGTTGTACGTACCGTGGACTATACCCTGCGGCCCAATGTACATCCATCCGCCGGCCGTCATCTGCCCGTAATTGGCCACGCCCATCTGCATTGCATAATGCCAGTCCTTCTGATTGTCAAACATGCCGACCATCATTGCATTCGTAATGATAACCCTTGGGGCTTCTGGTTTGGATTTGAACAGTCCGACCGGATGACCGGATTCAATGACAAGGGTCTGATGGTCTGTCATGACTTCCAGATATTTTTTTACAAGCCTGTACTGCATCCAGTTTTGAAATACCTGTCCCGTTTCCCCGTAGGTCACAAGTTCATAGGGGTAAAGGGCTACTTCGAAATCCAGGTTGTTGTCTATCATAACCTGAAAAGCTTTAGCGTCAACGCAGTTCCCCTTGTATTCATCAATAGGTTTGCCGTAAATCCTTTCATTTGGCCTGAACCGGTAGCCGTAGATTCTACCTGTTGTCTTGAGCTCTTCCATGAATTCCGGGGCCATGACTGCATGGAACTCCTCCGGAATGTACCTCAGGGCATTCTTGAGCGCAACCTCAGTCTGAGCCTTCGTCAGTGTGAACCCCCTGTCCGGAGCCCTTCGGATCCCGGTCGCGAATTCAGGCATTTCCGGAAGTTCATTGTCAAGTTTTACAGCCATAGCTTCTGAAATGTTTTTGTTAGTTATCATTTATATTTCCTCCTGCCAATTTATTTTAATAACTTAGCTTCACTTCTTTTTCAACATTGTTTAAAAGCTTCGAACTGCTGATAAGTTCAGTGATTGCATCCAGATCGTCATACATTATCTTATCCTCTTCGATGAAATCCACTACTTCCCTTATTGTTTTGTAGGCAGCAGAGGTCCCCTTTCCCAATTCCAAACCTTTTCTGAAATCGATCGCCTGGCAAGCCGCCATAAGCTCTGTGGCCAGTACCCTCTTTGTATTCTCCAATATTTCCCTGCTCTTTCTGGCTGCAATTGTGCCCATGCTTACATGATCCTCCTGGTTTGCAGAAGACGGTATTGAATCAACGGATGCAGGATGTGCCAGCACCTTGTTTTCCGATACCAAAGAGGCGGCAGCATACTGTGTGATCATGAAGCCCGAATTCAAGCCCCCTTTTTTCACTAAAAATGCAGGCAGGTCATTCAGCTGATTATTGATCAACCTCTCTAATCTTCTTTCTGAAATGTTTGCAAGCTCTGCGATTGCAATACCTAAAAAGTCGAAGCTCAAAGCCATCGGCTGTCCATGGAAATTGCCTCCCGATATAACATCTCCGTCCTCCAGAACAATCGGATTGTCAGTAACAGAATTTATCTCTATCAACATTTTTTCCTCGACACCCCTGAGGGCATCCTTGCTGGCGCCGTGCACCTGCGGTACGCATCTTAACGAATAAGCATCCTGAACCCTCAGCTCGCCTTGTCTGGTAACAAAAGTGCTGTCTTCCGTAAGCTTCAAAATATTTTCCGCTGTCTCTATCTGGCCCTTATGAGGCCTGATCCTGTGCGTCCTTGGGTCAAAGGCGTCTTTGATGCCTCTCAGCGCCTCCAAAGTGAGGGCTGATGCGATGTCGCAGATCTTTATAAGCTCGATGCTGTCATATACTGCAAGCGCCCCTATCCCTGTCATAACCTGTGTTCCATTGATCAGCGCCAATCCTTCTTTTTCCACAAGCTCCACAATGGGGATGCCTGCCGATTTCATTGCCTCAGCTCCATGCATTACCTTCCCTTTGAATTCAGCCTTTCCCTCTCCGATCATCGGCAGCACCATGTGTGCCAGCGGCACCAGATCGCCGGATGCGCCAAGCGAACCTTTTTCAGGTATGACAGGATGCACACCTTTGTTCAGCATTTCAATGAGTGTTTCCAGAGTTGTTAATCTTATCCCGGAAAATCCCTTTGAGAGTGCATTTGCCCTAAGCAGCATGATTGCCCTCACAGCATCTGTAGGAAGATTCTTTCCTGCACCGCATGCATGAGAAAGGATTAAATTTCTTTGCAGTTTTTTGCAGTCTTCGGCTGAAATGCTCACGCTGGAGAATATACCGAACCCGGTTGTAATCCCGTACACCACCTTATTGTCCCTGACAATTCCGTCTACTATTCCCCTTGACGCCGCAACTCTAATTTCAGCTAAGTCCTCCAATCTAACCTCATGATTCTGCCTGGATACCTGCACTATTTGCTCAAGGGTCAAATCCTGTCCGTTGATAAAGATTGTGTTCATGCTCCCCACTCCTTCAGATTATATATTTTTGATTTTGATTGATCTTAAAAGATTTAAAAATATAAAAAAGGGCAAAACTCAACAAACCTGAGTTTTGCCCCCTAATAACTAATAACTTTGGGTCAAATACAAATATTCTAAAATAATATTTTGTTCAATTATATGGGGTTGATGCCGAGCCCCATGACTTCATGCTCATACCCTCTTTTAGGTGCCCCCATGCTGCCGTACAAAGCAACGGCGATCCACTCGCCGTCTGAATCATCGCCCAAAACTCTTGGGCCTCTTACTATGCTGAATGTCAATCCCGCAGTCCTCAGTATGTTTCCCAATCCTACCTGCCCCCGGCAGATGCTGGAATAGGCTTCCAAGACAGCATGGTAAAGCTGATGTTCATCCCTGTAGATTTCCCTGATGAGGCATTCCTTTTTTGCCGCAGTTTCTACTGCTGCAAAAATCTTGGCAGAGTCCATAGAGCCAACACGGCCTTTAAGCACCTTATACCCGTTCAGAATGGAAGTTTCTCTAATCTTTTCTTCCTCACTTTCTGATGATATACAAAGTAGCAACGCTGTTTTACCTATGCTTAAAGATTCAAACAATGTATTGCCTCCATTTTCTGAATATTTATTCCATAACTAATCTATCATATTTCTATTATTGTTGTCAACGAAAATGCATTGAGAAAGCCATCAAACGTTGGATTTGCTGGGCGTGC
>JAGFXP010000068.1 GCA_017861315.1 Bacillota bacterium
GCAGGAAGCACAATACATGTATATACCGCTGTTATTCTTTTCCTTTAAAGCATCCCGGAATTTCCCTGCAAGCTCGGGCTCTTTCACCCCGGCACAGCCTCCAAGTCCGCAGCACTGAACGTCCTGGATCTGATTCACCCTGCCCGGCAGAAATGGTTTCATCTTTTCCTGCAGAGAGAGATTTACCCTGTCAGGACAAGGTGCAAAAACATCAATTTCGGGCACTTCGATTGCCTGCCCTATGCCCAGCTCGCTTAATTTCTCATACACGCTTACCACTTGCAGCTTCATTCTCGGCTTCAAATAGTAATAGCAGTTCGGACATACCGTCACGATCTCCTCTATGCCTGCCTGTTCCAGTTCCCGGCTGATCCTCTCGATGATCGCTTCCTCCTCCTGAATCAAGCCAAGTTCCGAAATAGGCTTGCCGCAGCAGTCAAAAATCATCCCCATGCCGGCATTCTCATTCAGGATTTCAGAGAGTTTCCTAGTTGTCTCGGGATAAAAAGCCGGGAAGTTGCAGCCTGGAAACAGCACGCTTTTCCCTGCGGCATGTTTGTAGTTTTTAAAAAGGTAGTTCTTTTTTTCTCTAAGCAGCATTCCGTATCCGTTTTCAGTTAGTTTACCATTATTATCCGCCACTTTATCTCGGCGCATCTGGAGCACCAGCTCCTGCCCGTTTATATTTTCAGGGCATACTATTGTGCATTTTCCGCACAGAAAGCAGTGGTAAGCCAGCTCCTTGAGCCGTTCTGTATCACTCAGGTCTATGTTGTATGAATTCAGGAATTCACAATGCTCCCTGCATTTTCCGCAATGCGTGCATGCCGACACCTTGTCTTTATATTCCATGTTCCTTCTCCTTCAATTCAATCGGATCTTTCAGTATATGCCTCTTTTTGATGAAATGTCCGAGGCCGAATACAAGGGCTGCCATCGCCAGTGCAATGAGAATATAGAGCGCCCTGTGTTCCCTGTCCGCTATGCCTGCGGTTCCCACCGTATACATGGCTGTCCCTGGCAGCATGAATATGAATGAGTATACTGTAAAATTCCAGAATCCGATATCTGTAATACCGTACGCAAAGTTCTGGAGATTATAAGGGAATATCGGCAGCAGCCTTGTTATCATCAAAACGAGCACTTCATTTTCTCCCGTTTCGTCAAATAAAAACTTTTTCAAGTACCTGTTCTTCTCAATTTTCGGTTTGATGCTTTCCTTCAGGAAAAAGCGTCCCACCAGAAAAGCGCCGGCAGCTCCGATAGTTGTTGCCAGCGAACAGAGAAGTGTGCCCAGGAACGGTCCGAACACAAGGCCTGCAAAAACTGCAAATGTCGCTCCCGGAAGCGCCAGAACGACGCATCCTGCAATTGTCAGAAGCACATATATCGTCCCTGCCAAAACTATATTTTCATCAACCATATTCTTTAAGAAGGCCAGATTATAGGCGCCCCTGAAATATTCTGACCAGCCGAAGATTTGGTTCAGAATGAAAACCAATATTACCAGCCCAATAAAAGCGATTAGTTTTTTATTACTCAAATTCTTCAATGTTTCCCCTCTTCTTCCCGGAATATTTATCGCCCTGTATATCCTGAAAAAATGCCTGAAAGCATTTCGCTATCAGACATTCCTTAAATCGAATTATTTGTGCTTAGCTTCATGTTTTACCGGATATCGCTGTACATTTCGTGAATTTCTTCAATCGGAACTCCTCTGCGGTACATAGCGCGAAGGCGGTTCATCCTCCACATGATCTGAAGCTTTCTGATGCTGGAACCTGAAAACCTTCTGTCCGAAGTATAAATCCTGCTTTTTGTCATTCCTAGCCTCACGTTCATCTCCTTCAGATTGAGCGAGAAGCGGTAATCCTCCATGATTGGCAGGTCCGGAAACATGCCTGCTTCAAAGAACAGCTTCCTTTTCACGAATATCCCCTGATCCCCGAACATAACCTTGCGGTCTTTTATCCTGTGATTTGAGATGTGCTGGCAGCATTTCATCCAGACGTTCGAGGATCGGAATGCGATTCCGAAGCATCCGGCCTGAAAGTCCTTCAAGACACATTCTATCTCTTCCAGGGCTGTGGGTGGAATCTCGCTGTCGCAATGCAAAAAGAACAAAACGTCCCCTGTGCTCCTGGCAGCGCCGTGATTCATCTGATTCGCCCTCCCTTTGGGCGAATGCAGGACAGTGAATTCCTTTGATATCATCGACAGTGTCTTGTCCTTACTTCCTCCATCGACAAACAAAATTTCACAGCGGTTTTTAATCGGCTGCAGCGATTCCTGTAATTGACGGATAGTCTTCTCTTCGTTATAAACAGGTATGATTACAGATACCCTCATGCTTGTTTCCAAAATTGAAATACCCCCGTGCTTTCTTCCTATATCAGTATAATTGAATTGCGATTACTATGTCCACGACCTTTTAAAATCCTGATAGATTGCAGCGTGTCTATAAGATTAATTGATAAAACAGAGCCCGTAGATCCGGGTTCTGAAGCAAGCATATCTTCTATCCTGGCAATCAGCTGATTGCGCTGCTCTTTAAGGAGCTGCTTTCTGACTTCGGCGGTTATGTATAAAGCACCCTGTTCCAGCAACAAAAAAGACACGTGTGCGTACCTTGCCGTAATCTGATTTACGTGCAGGGCACCACATGTGTCTTCTATATCATTCCTTGACATTACTCACATCTGATCAACAACTTATCCACAGTTTTATCCACATTACGAACAGGCATTCGATTGCTTTGCCTGAATCATTATCTCGCTTGTGTAAATTTGCAGCAAATTTTTTTATTCGACCTTCTGTTCTATTTCCGTAACACACTCGGTTTTGATTTTTTCAACCAGGGATTGCAGGGCATCGATAACATGCGGTCTTATATCGCCGCCTATCAGAACATACATTATGTCATCACCAACCTCAAGCCGGCCTTCATTAAGCCAGACTTTAACATAGAAGATGCCATCCATTTTATATGTTGCTTCAATAGCTGCATCCACTTTCATTGCATCGTAGGAGAATTCCATTCCTTTTACCAGGGAACCATCATCTAGCCCTTGGCGTACCTTGGCTTTGGGCGTCTGGCGCACAACACCGTTATGGACTAAGAACATTCCTTCCTGCAAAGCCATTGGATCCGCTTTTGCTTCTTTGAGCCATTCATCGATAGATGGAGATACTTTTTTCATTTTTTCATCAGCCATAAACAAATACACTCCTTCAGGTTACCTTATGAAATTAGTTACAAATGCTCTTTCAGTCTCGGGTGCGCCCACGCCGTGCTCCTTGCCTAGGCTGATGCATTTGAGGAGCCATGCCATATTCCTGCCTATGTTGCGCATTGTTTGCAGTCCCTCGAGGTCTTTGCGCACATCCTCAGCCGTGTGGCCATGAACCATGTTCCAGTAGGTGGACGATACGACCGGCATCTCCGAAATCGTAAAATACTTGTTCAGGACATCAATGGATGCAGTGGTTCCTGCACGCCTTGCCGAAGAGATTGCTGCAGCCGGCTTGTGCCTGAAAACATCTCCGCCTGCATAAAACAACCGGTCCATAACTGAAAGCAGCCTTCCGCTCGGGTGGGCATAATAAACAGGCGTGCCGAACACGAAACCGTCAGCATTTTCAGCCTTTTTGATCAGCTCGTTGATCATATCGTCTTTGAATATGCACTCATTGTCCAGCTCACTGCATTTCTTGCAGCCAATGCAATCGCGAACCGGCTGGCTGCCAAGCTGCACAATCTCGAATTCAATGTTCTCCTCTTCCAAAACCTTGGCAATCTCTGTCAGCGCCGTAAAGGTGCACCCTTCAAGTTTTGCACTGCCGTTGAAAAGTAATACTTTCATTTCAGTTTCCCTCCCTTTAATCATATGCTTAGAATGCCCCTGGGGCGAATACATCGTCTATTGATTTGTATACTATCTTTTCTATCTGAAGACTGCTGAGGCTCTTTGCTATGTGGCTTCTCAACAGCTTGTCGATGCTTGACTTATCCTTCTTCTGAAGCAGGCTTATGATTTCTGTATGGTCTGATATGCCTTCAAACTCAGCCAGTTTAACGTTGTAGAATTCGTCGTAAAGCTGAAGGTAAACGTTGATCCTGTCAATTATTTTTTCTGTGAACTCAATGAGAAATATGTTGCCGCTCTTTCTGGCAAAGAACATGTGAAAGGCTTTGTTCATGACATGGTATCCCTTGTGGTCATTCTCTCTGACTGCCGAAGCTTCCTTCCCAGCGATTGACCTCAGTTCCTCGATATCCTTGCCCGTGATCTTGTCAAAAGCTAGTTTCAACGCAGAGCTTTCCAGCTCCGCACGAATATCGAAAGCCTGCAATATTTCATCCTTTGAAGGCTGTATGACGAAGGCACCCCTGTTGGGAATGAGATTTATCAGCCCTTCGGAAGCCAGCCGTTTGATTGCATTCCGTATCGGCGTCCTGCTGGAGTTGAGCTTTTCTGAGACCGTGCTCTCGACCAGCTGCGTTCCTGGCGCAAGCATCCTCCTCAAAATTGCATCCTTAAGTTTTTCGTAAGCTAACTGCTCCATGGATTTTTTCGACGTTTCTTCCACAGTCATACCTCCAAGCATAATATAGGTTCATTGCTGCTACAATAATTATACTAGATTAACACTCTAAAGTCATGCCTGAACAAAGCTTTCTAAAGACTCAAATATCCTTCTCCTATGGTTTCGTTTATGTCGTTCACAGTTATGAAGGCGTTCGAATCCACAGACTTGATGAACCTTTTAAGCTTTATCAGCTCGTTTTTTGGAAGCACCGTCCGCAGCACTTCCTTCGCGTCATCAGTGTACGCACCTTTTGCCTGGTATATGGTAGCTCCTCTTCCCAGCGTGTCCAGGATGTAGCCCTTGATGTTCAGGCAATCGCTTGTGATTATGACAACCTCCTTGTTTGTGCTCATAACCTTCAGCATATAGTCTATAACCAGCCCGTTGAGGAGAACCCCCAGAAGGCCGTATACGCCGAGACTGATTCCGAAAATCGCCATTGAGAACAGTATTATGGAGATATCCGAAAAAAGAACTCCTTTGCCCAGGCCTATTCCGAAGAATTTGTTTAGTATCTTGGCTATTATGTCAGTTCCACCAGTTGAACCGTTTTGCTTGAATATAAGGGCCATCCCTGTCGATGACAGGAAAACGGCAATCAAAAGCTGGGCAAGCGTGTCTTCCATCAGCGGAACTGATACCGGGCAAAATTCCTGAAAAAGCCACACCAGGAAGGAAAGCATGAAGCTGCAGTAAATTGTTTTGGTTCCGAAGTCAGGGCCTATTATTATAAAGCAGAGTATGAACAGGACTATATTGCATAACAGCATGATCGCCCCTACGGAAAGCTGGGGCAATAGATGATTTATTATTATTGCCAAACCGCTGACCCCACCGGTTACCAGGTTGTTCGGTATCATTATGAAGTTTATCTCCGCAGCAACCAACAGAAGTCCGATATTGATCACCAGAAAACTTTTCAGTGACTGTAACATTTTAAATCAGATCCTTTCGCAAATGTTTTAAACAAAATTGTACAACAATATTGTTTAAAACAATTTTACTACAATCCGGACTATATGTAAATTGTTATTCGAAAATAAAAGCAGTGTTTCAATCACCCGTTGAAACACTGCTTTTTGTATATGTTCACTTATTCAGAGTAATAGCCTTCCAGCCATTCCAGTACACTGCTCTCATAGTTTCGCAACTGGTTTTGGCAACCGTCTGACCTCTCATTCTTAAGATCACTCCAATTGCTCATGTTTCGTAATCTTCTTTCAGAATAGACACCATATCTCCTGCAAATTCAACGGTCCTGGCTTCTATTTGCTTTTTCAATTTCTCAGGATTATCGAAATCTGGTTGTTCAACAATGACTGATGCAATGATCGAATCCTCTCCCGGGCGGATCTTCGACAAAGTGTATCCTCCTAAATCCTTGCGGCTCAGCAAGTCAATGTAATGCGCCTGTAATTTCCGATTGCTCGCCGCAAGCCATAATTCGAATCTACATTGCTCGTGCAGAAATACTATGGCAATCTTCAATTTCAGATTCTGCAAGGCAGGAGGGGTAAAAGCAAAGTAGGTCATGTCCATGTATCCTAAATACAGAGAGCTCGAACTTTGTTCCGGATGTTTCCTCTCAAGGTATCCCTTCATATCGGACATGAAATTCATGATGCCTTTGTAAGCTTTTTGGATGCGCCCTTTCCTGAGCTGGGCTGAATATTCCATGATATGCTCGTTCAGTGATTCCATACTTCCCATCCTATCCAATCTCCTATTTCGCATTAACGTCAGGCTGATGTATCCCGAAGATATTCCCTTCCGGATCGAAATAGTATCCCTGCCATGCCATCCCGGTCAGAGCGTATTTTGGCATCGCTGTTCTTCCGCCGTTCTCGAGTATTTTCGCTTCGACTGCGTCATAATCATCCACGCCGATAGTGCAAACATATGCATTGAAGCCTTTATTTGCTCCAGGCGACGGCATCTGGCGCAGCATCAAAGCTCCACTGATCCCGGGTTCCTTTTCATCACCCGTAATGGCTCCCCAATAAGGTGTGCCTGTAAAAGAAGTCCAGTCCTGAAATGTCCATCCGAATATCTCGCCGTAAAACTTTTTTGCTCGCTCCATGTCGTCTACGTGAATCTCAAAATGAATTACTCTCCCCATATCATTTCTTGCCACCTTTCTCTTAGATTCTTATATTAATGTTACCACAAAGACATATGAAGATTACAAAAATTCAATCGATATTATACAATTTTAGCAGCTTATAAAGCGTAGGCCTCGATATCCCCAATATTTCAGCCGATTTCTTTTTGTTCCTGTTTGAGCGTTCATAGGCTTCCCTCACTCTGTCCGAGGTCAGTTCGTACAGGCTGTGGCAGCCGGGAGATCCGCATCTGCTTTCAACAGATTCCATTATCTGTATGCCGGCTTCTGCAATGTTTCCGGCCGAGATCCTGCTGCCATCACACAGAAACACAGCTCTGGCCATGCAGTTTTCAAGTTCCCTCACATTGCCTGGCCATCCGTATTTCATAAGGATTTCCTTGGCTTCATCATCGATACCTTCAACATCCTTTTTCATTTGGAGTGAGAGTTTCCTGATATAATATTCGGCAAGCTCTGTGATGTCGCTTCCCCTTTCGGCTAAAGCAGGTATCCTCAAGTAAAAAACTTTGAGCCTGTAAAACAGATCACCTCTGAACTTGCCTTCCCTGACCATGTCCTCAAGGTTTCTGTTGGTTGCTGCAATTATCCTGACGTCGACATTGAACGTTCTGCTGCCCCCGACCCTGTTGATATTCTTGTACTCCACTGCCCTCAGAAGTTTCGACTGAATGTGCATAGGCATCTCGCCTACCTCATCGAGGAACAGTGTCCCCCCGTTTGCGAGTTCGAATTTTCCGGGCTTGCCGCCTTTAGTGGCTCCCGTGAAAGCTCCGTCCTCGTAACCAAAAAGCTCGCTCTCGACAAGTTCATTCGGCAGGTTTGCGCAATTTACTGCTATGAAAGCCTCGTTCTTTCTGTGGCTGTAATTATGGATTGCCTGAGCAAAGAGTTCCTTTCCGCATCCGCTGGAGCCTTCAATCAGTATTGTTTCATCTGACAGCGCCATCCTTTTCGCCTTCAGGATTGAGTCCTGCATTATTTTGCTATCCCCGACTATGTTTTCAAATCTGAAGGATGCTTCCTTTCCGGCTATTAGATTTGCCAGTTTCCTGGAGCGTTTTATGCTCCTGAACAAATCGATCGCCCCGAGGATTTCCCCCTGACTGTCAAAAACAGGGTATGCTGAACTCGTGAGGTGAAGGCTCCTGTTTTTGAATTCCATGAAATACTCTTTATCGACGACGACTTGTTTGTTTTTCACAACATCAAGAAGCAGCGGCCTCTCTTTGGAGATCGAATCAGCCTTCTTGTGCAGTATCTCCTCCTTGGTTGCGCCGAGCATCTCGCAGCAGGCTTTGTTTACAAATACCAGCACGCCATCCTTATCGATGGCGGATATCCCTTCCTGTATGGCATCCAGGTATGTTGCCAAACTGTCATGTTTCTTCTTGTATGAATTTATTAAATCAAAATTCTTCTCTATCCTGTCTCCCAAGCCTTTCAGATTGCAGCTTAAGAGCACTTTTTTGTCCGCAAGAAGGAAGAAGGTTGGGCATCCGTTTACTCCGAATTTTTCAAGCTGCAGTGAAGTCCTTTCAACGGTTTTGTCTGCAATCTCATTCCTCAGATGGCTTTTCCCCCCTGACAGAATCATCCCGCATGAATCCAGAAGGATAATATCGCAGCTATCCGGTTTCAGAAGCTCAAAGCTATGCGCTATTATAGATGTTTCTTCACTGAAATTTACGCTATCATCAATATCTTCATATATCTTATCCATCATTTTGGACATACAATCACCCCTTACATTATAAACATATTACCACAAACACAGCATTTCATGTCAATTATATTTACACTGTAATGTAAATGTAAACAATATTGACAATAAATGCAGTTGCTTATAAACCAAAAAACCCATTGATTTCGGGCAATCCCACCCCAATCTGTTTTTGGTATGCTTTTTGCTCTTAATAATTAATATTTTTAAAAGGAGTGGTTAACTGTGAATTTCAGACTTAAGCAAAACGTCAAAAGCTTCATACCCGGAGGCTACGTCAAGGAGTCGCCTGAACAGGATATATGCAGTCCAAACGAAATGGAATTAATCGATTGTTCACTGGGCGTGAACCCCTATGGTTATTCGGTCATGGTCGACAGGTTTTTCAGGGATAATTTCAAGAACTGCGATATTTCTGGTTATCCTTTGTACCCTTATCCTGACCTCAAAAATGGGATAATTAACTTCTGGAAAGGGTACTGCAGAATATCAAGCAGGAACATAAGGTTTGGCTGCGGATCAGTGGAAGTCCTGCGGAATATCAACAGGGCATTTATCGATAAAGGCACTAAGGTTCTGGGCTTGGCTCCGACCTTCACCACCTTCCCTTACGATGTTGAACTGTGCGGAGGGGAATTTGAATACGAACTGCTGAGCGAAAACGAAAATTTCAGATTCGATGCTGAAAAGTTTTTGTCCAGGATAACCCCTGAATATTCTTTGATATACATCGACAACCCGAACAACCCCACGGGGCAGGTAATTCCTCTCAGCGACATCAGAAGGATTACGGAAAAAGCGGTGGAAAACGATATTTGCGTTTTGGTAGACGAAGCATACGGCGACTTCATGGATCTTGGAAATTCTGCTGTTAATCTGGTGAACTCTTTTGAAAACCTGATGGTTTCAAGGACATTCTCAAAAGGCTTTGGGCTCGCAGGGCTAAGGATCGGATACGTTGTTGCAGGAGAGTACCTTTCGGAAATTATTTCGAAGGTGGAGACCCCCTTTACTGTGAACAGC